>JBKJTE010000283.1:0-6372 GCA_046590495.1 Gemmatimonas sp.
CGGACAAGATCGGCCAGCCGTGGGGCGAGGCGATCGTGCGCGATATCGCCGATCTGGAGAGCGATGTGAAGCGGGAAGAAGCGCTGATCGCCGTGCTCGCCATCCCGTCTGACGACGCACAGCAAGTGGTAGACTCGGTGGTGCGCGCAGGCATCCGCGCCATCCTCAACTTCGCGCCTGCACAGATCACCGTGCCCGCCCATGTCTCGCTCAAGTCCGTGAACATGGCGATGGAGCTCGAAGGGCTGTCGTTCGCCCTTACCAACTCGACCGACAACAAGGGCGCCGCGTAACGCTGGCGTTCAGGCCGCCGTCGCGTCGCGGCCTCTCGATTGGAACGACCCAGCCACCAGACGATCCCCTACCGCCTGCTGTAAGGAGACTCGCTGACCAGCCGCCGGTAGAGGCGGCGCCGGGCACGCGCGGCCGACTCGAGTGTCGCATCTTCGGGAAGCGTCTTCGATTTGGAGCGCCGACCGTAGGTCGCCCTGACCAGCAGGCTCCCCGCCGGGGTCCAATAGACACCCACGATTCCGGTGCTCGTGTTCGCTTTCGTGTAGACCGGTGCATCTTGGAGATAGAGCTGGCGGTGTTTCTGATGCTGCCGCACCACCCACGCGGCGCATTTTGCTTCGGCCTTCTTTTTCCCGCCGTGCAGGCTATCAGAGAAGAACTTGGATGGGGGCCGTGCGCCGTCCACCTCGAAATAGAGCCGACCTTGCCATCCGAAGCAGTTCTTTTCGACCTGCTCGATCCGGATCACGCCTTTCATGGTGCAAGGGGTTGAGGGGGTGGGTGTTGACCCGGCGTTGGGGACATGATCATCTCCCCGACTTCATGTTACACCGACCGAGGTGAACGCGGAAGCGGAAGCGGAAGGTTAGTATAATTGGCTCCACCGGACTGAGCCCCGCTCACGGCTCCCCGCTACGCTTTGGCCATGAATGCGTTGAGGGCCCGCACCAGCCGAGCGAAGTCTTCGGGCGACAATACCTCAGGGCGCAAGTCGGTTCTGAGCCCGCACTCGGCAATGATTGCCTCCGCACTCGGCGCATCCAGCGAGACGATTGTGCGCACGACACGCACCAGCTGTTTGCGGCGCAACCCGAAGGCCGCCTGTACAAACGTGCGATAGCGTGTCTCCAGTGCTTCGTCGATCGCCGGATCCGGTCGCGGTGACACGCGCACCACGGCCGACTGAACAGTCGGTGGCGGATTGAAGGCGCCCGGCGGAACTGTGCGCACCAATTCGACTTTGGCCACGGACTGCACATTCACGCTCAGTGCACCGTAGATCTTGTCACCGGGAGGCGCGGCCATCCGATCGGCAACTTCCTTCTGCACCAGATACACCGAGACGTCGGCGCGCGGTCGTTCAAGTGCGTGAAAGAGAATCGGCGTGGTGATGTAGTACGGCACATTCCCCGCCAGAACGAACGGCCCACCCGCTGCGGCGGCGAGATCGGTTTTTAAGACATCGCCCTCGATGATCTCGACGTTCGGCATGTCCGCATATCGCTCGCGCAAGTGCGCCGCCAGATCACGATCGAGTTCAATCGCCACGACTCGTCCCGCTCGCTTCACCAATCGATCGGTGAGTGCCCCGCGACCCGGACCGATCTCAACGACGGTTCGGTCGGCGATTGGGCCGAGCGCGTCGACGATGGAGTCGAGCACATGGTTGTCGCGCAGAAAATGTTGACCGAACCGTTTGCGCGGCGTCGGCAGCGGCACCGCTTTCGGTGCGCGCGGATGCTGTCGTGGTCCCATCAGCGAGTACCCACTAGCGCGTTCTCATTGGAGTCGATCCACAACGACTGCGGCCAGATCGTCGCGCAACGATGTGCCACCGACGTGCGCGTCGACGTTGGCAAAGATCGCCGTCAGAATCTGTTCAGGCGTTTCGGAGTGTGTCATCGTGGCCAATGTTTTCAGCACGGCCGCTTCGCCCAGCCGACGATCTTTTGCGTCACGGGCATCCGTGATGCCATCGGTGAGCAAGACGAGCCGATCGCCCGGCCGCCACGCCATCACACACTCGTCGATCGCGGCATCACTGAATCCAATCGGCGGCGCGACGGCGTGCAGGCGTTCACAGACACCGTCAGCACCGAGGCGAAATGCGTGCGGATGTCCAGCGTTCGCGAATCGCAGCTCCTGCGCCTTGCTGTCGATCACGGCATAGCACAACGACAGTGACATCTCCGTCGAACTCAATTCGTCGGCGAGCGAGCGCTGCACCGCTTCAAGCGCGATCGACGGATCGAACGCGGCCTGCACGTGAATCGCGGCCGCACTCAGTGCGAGCGCCATCACCAGTGCCGACTGATATCCGTGCCCCGATACGTCACCGATCAGCACACCGGTACGATCGCGATCGAGGCGCGCCAGCAAATAGAAATCCCCACCCACACTTTCGGCCGGAACAACGCGGGCAGCGGCGCGTGCTTCGGGTTGAACAACCGTCGGCTTGGTCAGCAGCTTGAGTTGCAGATCGTGCGCAAGACGCATTTCGCGCACGAGTTGCTGACGCTCCACCGCGGCACGCACGAGCGACGCGTTGTGCATCGCTGTACCGACCTGCGTGCCGACCGCCGTCGCGAGTTTGCGATCGCCGGCCGAAAACGGAATTCCACCAGGGCGCCCGCTCAGAATCAATACGCCAAGCGGCACGGCACCAATCGGGTCGTAGCCACTCGCAAACGGTCGCCTGGCGACGATTGCCGGATACGAACCAGTGATACCAAGGCCCGTGCTTGGGCGCGTGATCGCGACGGCCAACAGTGGTCGGCCGTCTGCCGCCAACACAGGGTCAGCGATTCGCACGGACGGTCCGTCTTCAGTACACGCACCGGCGGTCCGAAAGGCACGAATCGCGATGTGCGAGGCATCGTCGAGCGAAATCGTCGTGTACTCTGCTTCCTGTACGCCGAGTGTCGCGATTGGCGAAAGCGTTCCCTGCAGGCGATTCGTCAACAGAAAGACCGCGCGCGACGCACCGACCGTGACTGCGAGTTCGCGCAACAGGGTGTCAGCGACACTCTCTACATTCGTCGTGCCGCCGAGCAGTTCGCCAATCGCGTACAGCAGGTTGATCTCTTCATATCGTTCCACGAGTTCGTGCGCCGCGCCATCGCGCTCTCGACTCAGTCGTCGAATGAACGGGACGAGACGGCCGAGCATCCGATCGCTTTCAGGAGTGATACCGGGTTCGACAAAAAGCCACCCGACGCTGTCGCCCGTGGAGACGAGTTGCGCGTGGAGCCGATGATTGCGCGCCCACGTGTTGACGTCCCAGGCGATCGCGCCCGGTTCCGTCAGTGACGCGAATGTGGGCGAGGATGTGCCGATCAAGGTGGGCGCAACACTTCCGTCCCGTCGTTCCCAGATGGCCGCCTCGCGCCCAGTGGCCTCATGGAAGGCGGCCATCAGGGCGGCGACCTCACTCATGCTCTGCGCAGTCGCAGTCGAACCGTGTGACCGCAGTCGCCACTCGCGCTGCAGCTTTCAACCTGATCCATCAGTTTGCGCATCAGAAACACGCCACGGCCGTCTTCACGCTCGAGCCAATCGGCATCGTCGGGTGTGTAGCGAACGCCGGCAAGATCGAAGCCGGGGCCTTCATCGGTAATCTCCAGTACCAGCCCTTCAGTCTCCAGCATTGCCATGACGTGCACCGCGCGACTCGGATCATTGCTGTTACCGCGCATGATCGCGTTGGCCATCGCTTCGGTCAGCGCGACGGGGACGTTGAGTCGACAGAGGCGACTTGAGAAACCGGCCGCCGCGCAGAGTTCAGCGACAGCTTCGACGATCGGCGCGATCTGATTTACATCAGACGCGATTGTCCAGTCATGGCGGGGCGCGGTCATCGGCACGCGCCGTACCGGCCGTCGGCGTGGACGCGTCGCCACTGGCTCAACGACCGGCGAGCGCATCTTCGCGCGTAGCGAAGACGGGAAAGAGTGCGTCGAGACGGGTCAACTCAAAAAGGGTGCGTAGATCTTCGTTGAGCGCCGCGAGACGCAGTTCACCACCGGCCTCGCGGATTCGCTTGCCCAGGGAGACGAGCGCGCCGAGCCCTGAGCTGTCAATGTAGGCGGATTTGGTGAAGTCGATGACAACGAGGCGCGCCCCCTGTTCGACTTCATCGAGGACGAGCTGCTTGAACTCCTGTCGATTACTCACGACCAGCTGGCCGTCCACGTCCACCACGAGCCGATCTTCGTCCTTGGTGAGTACAAAACTCATGGTCGGCTCATACTGGGGTTCCGGATGATGATGTCTCATAAAGCGCCGCCGCCTGAAGCGCGGTGATAGCGGCGGCATGTACAATGTCATCGGACGTGGCCCCGCGCGACAAGTCACTGCAGGGGCGGGCGAGCCCTTGGAGCACCGGACCGATTGCGATCGCCCCCGCGAGCCGCTGCACCAGCTTGTACGCGATGTTACCAGCGTCGAGCGACGGGAAGACGAGGACGTTCGCGCGACCGCCGGCCGGCTCCCGTGAAGCCTTTCTGGCGGCGACTTCAGGGACGAGGGCGGCATCGGCCTGCAGCTCGCCCGAAACCGAGAGCCACGGTGCTTCTGCGCGAACAATCGACACCGCGTCGCGGACCTTGCTCACCGACGGACCGTCTGCGCTGCCGACGCTGCTGTAGGACAGAAACGCGACGCGCGGTTCGTCGCCCACGATGCGGCGACGGTCGGACGCGGCGGCGAGCGCGATGTCTGCCAACTGTCTCGCAGACGGATCGGGGACCACTGCGCAGTCAGTGAACGTGAGCACCGATTCGCCGGCAGTCGACGTTCCAGGCATCACCATGTAAAACGACGAACTCACGGTGCGCACGCCGGCCGCTGGGCCGACGGTCCAGATGGCGGCGCGCAGGATGTCCGCCGTGGTGTGCACTGCTCCGGCGACACAGCCATCGGCTTCGCCAAGCGCCACGAGTGCATCGGCGAAATACAACGGCTCCCGGGCGAGTCGTTCGGCGTCCTCAGGCGCGAGTCCCTTCCCTCCGCGCCGTGCGAGCAGATGCGCGACGACGCGTGGCGTGCGCGGGTCCATCAACGGATCGAGGATTTGTGAACTGCGCGGCGGGATCACGCCCGTCGGTGAGTCCGAGCGACGGACAAGTACCGGATTCACCGATCCACGTCGCGTCAGCGCCATCACTGCTTCGACGGTGCGGAAGTCGGTCGCTTCCGGAAACAGGATCGTGCGTGGCGCCGCCGCAGCGCGCGTGTGCAGCGATTCGAGAAACCCTGCGGCGGGTTCAGTCATGGGCGTGCTCGCGGTCAGCGCGAGAATCGGTGCGCCAGTGCGCGCGCGACGAGCGGATGCACGAGCCCCGACACCTGGCCACCAAACCGCGCGACTTCACGCACCATGCTCGAACTGATGTACGTCGTGTCGAGCGACGGTGCCATGAACACCGTTTCGAGTTCGGGGAACAGGTGACGATTCATCAGCGCCATCTGAAATTCGTATTCGAAATCGCTCACCGCCCGGAGGCCGCGCACGTTCACCTGTGCACCGACGTCGCGCGCAAAGTCGACCAGCAGTCCGTTGAACGCGCGCACTTCGACGCGCGGCTCATCCGCGAATATTTCCGTGATGAAGTCGACGCGTTCCTCGACCGTGAAAAGCGGTTGTTTGCTGACGTTGGTCGCAACCGCGACGACGAGACGATCTGCGAAAGCGAAGGTGCGCTTGATCAGGTCTTCATGCCCGTGTGTGACAGGGTCGAAGGAGCCTGCATACAGCGCCACACGATCGGAGGGAACAGCGGGCGACGGCGTCACAGGTCGTCGGTTCGGAAAAAGGTGAGTGCTGTGGAACCGTAGCGGCGGGTCTGTCCGGGGACAGGGAATTCTGCGGTTGCCGAATGTTCAACGCCGAAGACGTGAGCGAAAGGGACCTCGAGCCACCGTTCGACGAGTGCGAGACCGGTCGAGGTTGCGTAGGGTGGGTCGGCAAAGGCGACGTCGTACGCACCAGCCGGCAATGTCGCGACGAATCGCAGGGCATCGTCGCGATGAATCTGTGCACCGGGGTGTCCACCGAGATGATCAAGATTCGCCTGTAGAATCTTGAGCACCCTTGGCGCCTGCTCCACGAAATCGCACGTGCCGGCGCCGCGCGAAAGCGCCTCGAGTCCGAGCGCGCCGCTGCCGGCACACAGATCCAGCACCTTCGCATCCGGAAGCAGGGTGTGCACGATGCTCATCCACGACTCGCGCACGCGATCGCCTGTGGGACGCACGAGATCACCTTCGGGCGCTTCGATGCGCCGCCCCTTCCAGCGTCCTGCCACGATTCTCACAGCGCGTCAGCCCCGAACATCGGCAAGTTTGAGTTGCAGTCGT
>JBKJTE010000409.1:0-17818 GCA_046590495.1 Gemmatimonas sp.
CATCCTCGCCCACATGGACGTACTGCAAAGCGTCGTTTTCGTCAGCCCGGAGTTGCATGCCTTCCGGCACGACGCCGTTGAGGGCGTCGCCGATATCGACGCTTTGCAGTACGTCCATGTGGGCGAGGATGCCATTCAGCTGATCGACGAGAGCCGGAACGTCGGCGTTCTCGACGCCGAGGCGTGCGAGCAGCGCGATATTCCGTACGTCGCTTTCAGAAACCGCCATTCACTCCCACCCGCGTTCGAGTTTTGCCTGAGCCACGACCAGCGTCTTGCGTCCGATCTCTTCATCGTCGAAGTCGATCCGGACCTTTGCGTCCCGACCGGAGCCGGTCAGCTCGGCGATCGTTCCACTTCCAAATTTTCCATGACGCACGCGTTCACCAATGGTGAACATCGGCTCGTCTTGCGACTCGTCCTCAGGTTCGACCGGCACCGGACGCGAGGCGCCGGGTCTCGCCGGAGTAGACGACCAACCTTTGGGCGCCTTGCCGAAGGGAATTTCCCCACCGCGCGATGCGGCGCTGCCATACGGGCCAACAGGCCGCTTGGGCCCACCCGATGCGGTACCTCCGCTGCCATAGCTGCCGCCGTAGCTGCTGCGCCCCCAACTGTCGTCGCTTCCACCGGGACGGCCTGCCCCACCGTACGCCCGCCGGCCTTCGGTCCGCGCGCGCATGGTTTGCTGACGCTCGGCGAGCGACGCAGTGATCGCGCGAAGAAATCGCGAAGGCATGGAGACCATCATTTCGCCGTTGCGACGGCGCTGTTCGGCGCACGTCAGATACAACTTCTTCTCGGCGCGAGTGATGCCGACGTAGAAGAGGCGTCGTTCTTCTTCGAGTTGCTTCGGATCTTCAGCGGCGCGCGCCAGTGGAAAGAGGCCGTCTTCAAGCCCTGACACGAACACGAGCGGAAACTCCAGTCCCTTGGCGTTGTGCATGGTCATCATCGTCACCGCGTCGGCGTCTGGATCGAGACGATCGATGCCCGCAACCAGCGTCGCCTTTTGCAGGAAATGATCCAGCGGCGTGAGTCCGACTTCACCGCCGTCGTCTGCCACCACTTCGGCGGCGCCAGCGATCATTTCGCGGACGTTTTCGATGCGATCGGCGCCTTCGGGTCCTTCGGCGCGCAGGTGATCGTTGTAACGAATGGCGTCGACGACGTCGCGCAGAAGTTCATCGACAGCGGCGTCGACGGCTTGCGTTCGAAGTCGTCGCACGAGCGTGGTGAATTCCTCGAGCGCAGCACGCGGCCCCGGCCGCATTGCTGCCAGGACATCGAAGCGCGTTGCAACTTCGAGCAGCGAGACGCCATCGAGCGCCGCACGTTCCGTCAGCGTCGCAAGCGTGACGTCGCCGAGTCCTCGCTTCGGAACATTGACAGCGCGTCGAAATGCTTCGTCATCGGCTGGATTCGCAACGAGCTTCATGTACGCCATGAGATCGCGAATTTCACGTCGATCGTAAAAGCGTACCGCGCCGATGAGCCGGTACGGAATGCCACGACGGCGGAATGAGTCTTCGACGGCGCGGCTTTGCGCGTTGGTGCGATAGAGCACGGCACAGTCGCGACGGGCCCACTCGCCGCGTGCGGTGCGATCGATGATGATTTCGGCGATGAAATCGGCTTCGTCGCGCTCATCGAGCGTCTGCATCAACGTGACAGGTTCGCCTGCGGGTCGTGTCGCGCGCAGTGTCTTGCCACGCCGTTCCGTGTTCTCGGAGATGACGGCGTTGGCGAGCGACAGGATATTCGGCGTGGAACGATAGTTCTCTTCGAGGCGCACAATCTTGGCGCCCGGAAAGTCGCGCTCGAAGTCGAGGATGTTGCGGATGTCTGCGCCGCGCCAGCCATAAATGGATTGATCGTCGTCGCCGACGACCATCACGTTCCGATAGCCCCCGCCCATCAGCGAGACAAACTTGTATTGGGCAGCGTTCGTGTCCTGATATTCGTCGACCAAGAGATAGCGAAAACGACGCTGATAGTGTGCCCGCAGCGCGTCATCACGCTGGAGTGCGCGCACTGGCAACACGAGCAAGTCGTCGAAGGTGACCGCGTTGGCTTTCTCGAGCGCGGTCTCCAGATCGGAGTAGCAACCGGCGACCGCTTTCGAGAACACGTCATACGCTGTCGTGGCGTACTCGCTCGACGATACCAGCGCATTTTTTGCGTCCGAGATTGCGCCAAGGATTGCTTTCGGCGCGAACTGCGACGGGCTGACGTTGCGACGCTCCATCACTCGCTTGAGAGCGCCGAGTGCGTCGTCTTCGTCGTAGATGGTGAAGTTCTGCTCGCGGCCGACGATGGGTGCCACACCACGCAGCATACGGGCGCCAAGGGCGTGGAAGGTGCCGCACCACATTCCCTTCGGCTCGTGCCCAAGAAACCTGGCGATGCGCGCACGCATCTCGCCGGCGGCCTTGTTTGTGAACGTGACCGCAAGGATTTCATGCGGCGCGATGTTGCGCGTGCCAATCAGTCGTGCGATACGCGTGGTAAGCACGCGCGTCTTCCCCGAGCCAGCACCGGCGAGCACGAGCATCGGCCCGTCGTCGTGTGCGACAGCGTCACGCTGGGATGGATTCAGGGTGCGAGTGATCGCATCGAGATCCAACTTTGGTGGCGCGGGTACATCGAAAAGAGTGCCGGTCCAGCCCGTCGTTGTCATCCGTGCAAGATAACGTCGAAGGCCGCCCCGCGATTGACGTCGGCCAGCAACAATTTTCCGCCGTGGTTTTCTTCCACGATCCGACGCGCGAGCGACAGCCCGATCCCCCAGCCGCGCTCTTTCGTGCTGAAGCCCGCGTCGAAGATTCGCTTCCGGAGGTTGCGGGGCACGCCGGGTCCGTCGTCGGCAACGCGAATGCGTACCCCTCCTTCAGGGAGCCCATTGGCGGACACGACGACGGCGCCGTCACGCCCGCCGAGCGCATCGATGGCGTTCTTGATGAGCACTTCCAGCACCCATTCCAGCAGCACTCCGTCCCCGTGGGTGACGAGCGCGCCCTGCGGATGTTCTGCGGTGATCGTGACGCGCCTGGCGAGAGTGGGCGCGCGCGCCGCGAAGTACGAAACGAGCCGATCGACGAGCGCGGTGCAGTCCACCTCTTCGGTGCGCGGTGGCCGGCCGATGCGCTCGAAGCGGTGTGAGACGCGTTCCAGTCGCACCAGGTCCTGCCCCATTGCTTCGACGGCGCGTGTTGCGGTCGCCCCGCTGGCTTCATCGTGCAGCAGTTCGAGCCAACCCGCGATGGCAGAGAGCGGGGTGCCGAGTTGATGCGCGGCTTCGCGCGCCATGCCAGCCCACACCTTCTCGCGTTCAGCGCGTCCCCGTTCGACGAGGGCGTACAGGCCAAACGCGAGCAACAGACCAATACCCGCGGCTTGCAGAATGGGGATGACACGGAGCCCTTTGACAATCGGGCTATCACCGTAGTGCACCCCGCCGACGCCGGGTTCGAGAATCGGCGTGTTATTGCGGTCCAACTCGGCGACGTAGCGCACCATGCGCGGATCGTCCATCGCGGCCTCGAACGGCAGATTCGCGGCGTCCGAGATCGTCCCGTTGGCATCGGTAAGCACCAGGGGTAACCCCGACTCGCGCACCTGCGCGGCCAAGTCGAAGAGCAGCGCTGAGCGATCGACCGTCGAACTGGTATCGAGCAGTGCGCGATACACGCGGGAGTAGATGCGTGCCTGCGACGACGCGGCCGTGCGTAGCTGCGTGACGACGTGCTGTGTGTAGAGGACGTACCACGTCAGCAGCGTGAGGACGCCTAACACCACCACTACGACGGGCCAGCGACGACGGCGCATTGGTGGCGAGTGAGCGCGAGGTGGTCAGCTGCGACGCAACAGCAAACCCGACGCCCGACCCGACGCGAGGGAGAGCATCGCACACACCATCACAGTGATGCGCGACCGACGTAGCGATGCAGCGCTTCGGGAAGCAGCACGGATCCATCCGGCTGCTGATAGTGCTCGAGCAAACAGGCGATGATGCGCGAGAATGCGAGCGCGGACCCATTGAGCGTATGCACGAACCGGGGTTTTTCGCCCGCGGCCGGCCGATAACGAATGTTCGCGCGACGCGCCTGGAAATCGGTGAACACACTGCAGCTAGAAACCTCAAGCCACTTTCCGACGCTTGGCGCGAATACTTCGAGATCGTACGTCTTCGCGCTTGAGAATCCGGTATCGCCTGCGGCAAGCAGCAGCACGCGATACGGCAGACCCAGACGTTGCAGGATGACTTCTGCATGCCCGGTCAACTTCTCGAGTTCGTCGTGCGACGTCTCCGGCGTGGCATAGCGCACCAGTTCGACCTTGTCGAATTCGTGGACGCGCAATAGCCCGCGTGTGTCCTTACCCGCAGACCCGGCCTCGCGGCGGAAGCAGGCGCTGAACGCACAGAATGCTTTCGGCAGCTGCGAGACATCGAGAATTTCGTCACGATAGAGATTCGTGACGGGCACTTCCGACGTCGGAATGAGAAACAGATCGTCGTCGTTGCTCAGACCGTACATATCGTCCGCAAACTTCGGCAACTGACCGGTGCCGGTCATCGATGCGCGATTCACAACGAGTGGCACCCACAGCTCTTCGTAGCCGTGCTCGGTGGTGTGAATGTCGAGCATCATGTTCATCAGCGCGCGCACCAGTCGCGCGCCGCCGCCGCGGTACACGATGAAGCCTGAGCCGCTGACCTTTGCCCCACGCGCGAGATCGAGAATGCCGAGCGATTCGCCGATCTCCCAGTGCGGCTTGAGCGTCGCGCCGTCGGCGCGTGGCGTGCCCCACGTGCGCAACACGCGATTTTCTTCTTCACCACCAGCCGGCACTTCGTCGAGCGTCAGATTGGGCAACTCGTACAGCATTTGCTGGACGGCCGCATCGGCGGCGTTTCTGCGCTCTTCGAGTGCGGCGATCGATTCGCCGATCGCGCGGCTTTCAGCGATCTGTGTCGCCGCGTCCTGTCCGGCTTTGCGCAGCTGCGCAACATCCTGAGTGACCTTGTTGCGACGCGCCTGCTGGGTCTCGAGCTCAGTGATCGCCGAGCGGCGATCACGCTCGACGGTCTCGGCGTGATCGAGCAAGGGTCCCAGTTCGTCGTACTTGTTACGACGGCGCATCCCCTCGCGCAGGCGATCGAGATGGTCACGCAGCAAACGGATATCGTGCATCGAACGATCAGTCCTTCGGAAGTCCTTCCGTAAGCGAGCGGTAGCCGCAGTTGCGATTCACCATTGAGCGGAGCACGATGCGACGCTGGGACACGATGACGCTATCGATGGTCAACTTGGCGTAGAAGAAGTCGCCATAGATGCATCCGGAATCGCGCAGCTGCATTGTGTACGTCTCGCCAACTGATGCAGTGACCGCGCTATCGAGAGTGTAGCCCGTGAGCGGCGCGCGCGTGAGCTGCTCATACACGGCCGTCATCTTTTGCAGGCCGAGGATCGGTGCGCCGGCGGGCGGCAGTGGCACGACGTATTTGGCGGGGAGCAAACGCGCCTTGCCATCGGCCGTGATATCGAACGCGACATCGAAATTGAGTGCGCCGCTGGCCAGCAACTGCGGTCGCACCAGCGTCTCAGTTGAGTACTGATATGCGGCCGGGAGTGCGCTCGGTGTGCCGGTGACGGCATAGACGCTGTACGTGCGCGTCACGTTGTCGACCGTCGCGGGGCTTGTGAGGCCGTTCCCGGCTCCGCAGGCGGCGATGACAACGGCCGTAACGATCAGGGCCGGAAATGCGATCGCGCGCCGCAGTGAACGACGCGCGTTGGAATGACGTGACAACAGGGTAGTCCCCATGGCAGAAGCGAGGGTGGAGGTTACCGCCCAACTCATGTCCGGGCAAGCGGTTCCATCGCTTGACTTCACCCCAGACCATGTACAGCGTTCCCGAATGCCAACCATTCGCGATCTCGTGAACGCACTACGCCGTCGTGACGGTGTTGACGCGGCCATCGTACTCGGCCGGGACGGCCTTCTGATCGACGGTCAGACCGATACCGTGCTCGACGCTGAAGGGCTCGCAGCCCACGTGCCTCCGACTGTGATGGCGGCCATGGAGTTGGGCGCTGCTGCCGGTCGCGGGGACTTCGGGCTGATGGTGCTCGAATTCGGCGCCGGTACCGCGATTGTGACAGCCGTGTCGCCCGATGCGTTGCTGCTCGTGCTGCTCCGCGCTTCGGCAAATCTGCCTTCGCTGCTTTACGATCTGCGGCGTCATCGCGCGCAGATCGCGGCGATCGTCTGACCACCTCACCAATCGGGGATGACCGCGTGTCTGGTCCGTCATCCCCGCTGATCCGCGTGTTGGTCGTGGAGGATGAACCCCATATCAGCCTGATTATCCGGACGCGGCTTGAACAAGGTCCGTTCGATGTGATGCTGGCAGAGAACGGGCCGGAGGCGCTGGCCTCGCTCGCCGCGCATCCTGACACGCGACTCGTGTTGCTCGACCTGATGCTCCCCGGCATGAGCGGCATCGATGTGCTGCGCGCGTTGCGTGCCGATGTGCGGTGGCAAACCCTTCCCTGTCTCGTGCTCACCGCAGCTGGGCAAGATGCGCAGTTCCGCGACGCCGCCGAACTCGGAGCCACTGACGTAATGACAAAGCCGTTCAGTCCTCGCCGTCTCTTTGACCGCGTTGTGGCCATCACCGAAGCGAAAATTCTTTCATGATTCTTTGGAACGTTGTTCTCGCAGGAGGCGTCGGGTCGCGTTTCTGGCCCCTGTCGACGCCGGAGCGCCCGAAGCAGCTGTTGCCGCTGATCAGCGACGAACCGATGCTGCGCGATTCGCTGAATCGCATGGCGCCGCTCGCGCCGCCTGAACGCACACTGGTGTTGACGAACGCGTCTCTGCGCGACGCCGTGCTTGCGCTCGAACCCACGCTGCCATCGGAGAACGTGATCGCCGAACCGCGTCCTGCCGGAACGTGTGCAGCGCTTGCGTGGGCCGCGCGAGTCATCGCCGCGCGCACTGGCCCCGAATCCGTGATGGTGTGTGTGCATGCTGACTGGGCAATCGGCGATGTGGAGCAGTATCGCGCGACGCTGCATCAGGCGGCGTTGATCGCTGAGTCGCAGCACGCGCTCGTGACGGTGGGCATCGTGCCGTCGCGCCCCGATGTGGGCTTTGGCTACATCCAGCCAGGCGAACCACTCGCCGTGCCAGCATCGACGGCGACCGTTCGCCGCGTCGCGCGTTTTGTGGAGAAGCCGAGTCGTGCGCGCGCCGAAGAGATGGTGAAAGAAGGGTATCTGTGGAACTCGGGGATCTTTGCGTGGCGTGTTGGAGATCTGCTTGACGAAATTCGTGCACACACGCCGGAAGTGCAGCCCGCGCTCGATGCGGCCGGCGATGATCTGGCGGCGTTTTTTGCGCAGGTGACGTCCATCGCGATCGACGTGGGAGTGCTCGAGCGTTCGGATCGCGTACTCGTGATTTCAGGTCGGTTCGGATGGGACGATGTCGGCACCTGGGCAGCGTTGCATCGCGTGCGCGTGCACGACGCGCAAGAGAACGCAATCAACGGTCACAGCTTCGCGCTGCAGGCGCGTGGGAACGTTGTGCACGCCGACGGGCCGGCCGTCGTACTGTATGGAGTCGACGATCTTGTGGTCGTCGCTCGCGACGGGCTCGTGCTCGTGACAACGCGTGAGAAGGCGGCCGACCTCAAGACCCTGCTCGACGCGCTCCCCGCTGACCTTCGCGGACCGTGAACGCCGCCGCAGAACGCAGATGCGAGACCAATCAGCCATGATCGTGCTCTACGACGACGATCGCGCGCGACTGTTTGAACCGTTCGCGACCACACGCCCGCTCGGCGAGATGCGCGCTGGCGCAATGCTCGTCCGCGAACGGTGGGCGCACGCGTTGCACGACGTTGTGACCGGCTTTGTATCGAGTGACGCGCAGCGAACGTTCACAGAGTTTGATGCGCCGCCGTTCGTAGCTGCTGGTGCCTCACTCGCGGCGGGGACGATTGTCGCCAACACGCGCGCACTGCCGTTCATCGCGGCGCGCATGCCTCGCGACGTGAACGCGTGGACGATCGGCGGACGGATCGCGGCCGTCCGTCTGGCGGAAACACTCGACATTGCGACGCTGGTCGATGGCAGCTACGCGCTCGCGACGGACGCGTCGCGCAGGACGGTCGAGATCGACGGCGTGTGGTTGGAAGACGTGTGGGACGTCATCCGGCATCTGAACGTGTTGCTCGGGAGCGATATCCCGGCACTCGCTGCGGAACTCGAATGCTCGCCACTCGAAGACGACGGAGCGCGTGCGCGCGGACCAGTCGTCGTTGGTGCGCATCCGGTGTGGCTCGAGAGTGGGGCGATCGTTGAACCATTCACCGTCTTTGACACCACCCTGGGCCCGGTGCTGCTGCGCAAAGGCGCGACGGTGCAATCCTTCACGCGCGTTGCCGGTCCGTGCTACGTCGGTCGTGATTCTGTCATTGTCGCCGATCGGATCTCAGGCTCGTCGATCGGGGATACCTGCCGCGTACACGGTGAACTCTCGGCATCGGTGTTCATCGGCCACGCCAACAAAGGGCATGACGGCTTCGTCGGCCATTCGATCCTGGGGCGGTGGGTAAACCTTGGCGCAAGCTCCGTCACCAGCAATTTAAAAAACACTTACAGCTCGGTGGCACTGTGGACGCCCGACGGAGTCCGAGATACGGGGTTGCAGTTTCTTGGCACACTCTTCGGTGATCACGCCAAGACCGGCATCGGCTTGCGACTGAATACCGGAACAGTCCTCGGTGCTGGCTCAAACGTGATGGACGCCATGCCACCGAAGGCGGTTGCTCCATTTTCGTGGGGCACGCGCGCGCCGTACGAGGCCTTTGCACTGACAAAGTTTCTGGAAACGGCGGCGCGCATGATGGCGCGGCGAAGCGTGACGCTCGACGATGCGCAGATCGCGCATCTCAGCGCGGCATATGCACGGGTGCGTTCAGACGCGCGCTGGCCATCGTGTTGACCAAGCGTAGTTCGCAAACGTGTTCTCACGCACGCCGCGCGAGCTACCGCTGATGCTTCGCGTCACCGTACTCGGCAGTGGCAGTCGCGGCAACGCCATACTTGTCGATGGAACGGAAGGGACGCTCCTGATCGACGCGGGTTTCTCGGCGCGAAATATCATGAAGCGCATGGCGGCCATCGGACGCCGCCCTGATCAGGTGTCTGCAGTCGTGCTCACGCACGAGCACACCGACCATGCGAGTGGGGCGTCCGCGGCGTGCGCGCGCTGGGGCTGGCCATTGCATGCCACCAGCGGGACGCTCGATGCGATGCGGGAGATGGCCGGCGGGTGTCCAAGTGGCGCATCCTCGCTGTCGACGACAGCGGCTACCAGCGTGTATGGCTTTGACGTCAGGGCAGTGCCGGTGCCGCACGATGCCCGCGAGTGCGCGGCATTGGTTCTCACCGACCGCCAGAGCGGTCTGCGTGTCGGGATTGCGATGGACCTGGGTCACGTGCCGACTGCACTTCCCGAATCGTTCGAGAGACTTGATCTGCTTGTCGTCGAGTCAAACCATGACGAGCGCCTGCTGGCCGACGGACCATATCCATGGCCGCTCAAGCAGCGCATCGGCGGCCAACTGGGTCACTTGTCGAACGGCGCCGCCGCCGCCTTCGCCGCTGCATGTGTGCACCGTGGGCTGCGCGGCGTCATTCTCGCGCACCTGAGTGAAACGAATAACACGCCGGAACACGCAATCGGTCGAACGCGCGACGCGATGCGCCGCGCGGGTTGGCGGGGTGAGGCGCTCTGGGCCGCGCACCAGACGACAGCATGTGGGCCGATCGCTCCCCAAGGCCGAGTGACGGCGTCGGAACCGGTGCAGTTGCCGCTTGCGCTGTACTAAACGCGCCTCGAAAAGCCCCTGCCGTGCAGCCGGACCGTTGCACTGCCGAAGCGGTGCACATCCGTAATTTTCCGGTTTTCGCGTCATTGGTCTCGTGGGTATGCTGTAGGCTGCAGCGCTCGACACGCCGCTGGCGCGCACCCACTCCCGCTTGAAGCCAACGAATGTCCGACCACCCTCTTTCATCACCGTCACTTCGCGACAGTTGGCGGAGTGATCTCCCGGCATCGCTCGTTGTGGTGCTTGTCGCATTGCCATTGTGTCTCGGCATCGCACTCGCTTCCGGTGCGCCGCTGGCCTCCGGCATCGTTGCCGGTGTGATCGGTGGCATCGTTGTCGGCCTGCTGTCCAACTCGCAGCTGATGGTGAGCGGCCCGGCCGCGGGCCTCACCGCAATCGTCGTCGCCGGCATCACGGCACTCGGCTCCTTCGAAGCGTTTCTCGCGTCGGTGGTGATTGGCGGCGTGTTGCAGATCGCACTCAGTTTGATGCGCGCAGGCATCATCGGCTACTACATCCCCAGTGCGGTGATCAAAGGCATGCTTGCGGCGATCGGTGTCATTCTCATTCTCAAGCAATTGCCGCACGCGGTCGGTTACGACGCAGACTTCGAAGGCGACGAGACGTTCACGCAGACCAACGCCGAGAACACGCTGACTGCGCTGACGCAAATGCTGGAACAGATTCAAGTGGGTGCGGTGATCATTGCAAGCGCGGCACTCGCAGTGCTGGTGCTGTGGGGTCGGCCTGCGTTCAAGAGACTCAAGGTCATTCCGGCACCATTGGTCGTAGTGTTGCTTGGCATCGCGACCAATCAGTTCTTTGTCGAGTTCTTTCCGGCGTTGGCAATCCGATCCACCCATCTGGTACAGTTGCCTATCGCGGAAAGCGCGCGCGACTGGCTGTCGTTCTTCACGTTTCCGAGCTGGAACGCACTCGCGACCGTTGAGACGTGGAGACTAGGTGTGACCATCGCGATCGTCGCCAGCCTGGAGACGCTGCTCAGTCTCGAAGCGACGGACAAGATGGATCCATACAAGCGCGAATCTGACACCAATCGTGAGCTGTTGGCGCAGGGTATCGGCAACACGATTGCCGGTCTAATCGGTGGGCTTCCGGTCACCGGGGTTATTGTCCGAAGCGCTGCCAACATCGATGCTGGCGCGCGGACACGTTGGTCCGCGATTCTTCATGGTATGCTGCTGCTGGGTTTCGTGCTCGCGATTCCGACCTTCCTGAACCTGATTCCGCTTTCTGCGCTCGCGGCGATGCTGCTCTACACGGGCTTCAAGCTCGCGTCGCCAGCACTATTCAAGACCTCATGGGCGTTGGGTTGGTCGCAGTTCGTTCCGTTCACGGTCACCGTCGTTGCAATTGTGATGACCGATCTGCTGATGGGTATCGGAATCGGCCTCGCGGTCGCACTGTTTTTCATTCTCGCCGAGTATTTGCGCCAGCCGGCGTTGCGTGTGGTCAGCGTGAAGGGATCTGTACTCACGCGTTACGTGCTCCCCGATCAGGCAACATTTCTGGCCAAGGCCAACATCGAGCGGACGCTCAACGAGATCCCTGACGGCAGCCGCGTCGAGATTGATGGGACACGCACAACGCGGTTCGACTATGATGTGCTCGAACAGCTGCACGAGTTCAAGGAGACGGCGAGACTGCGCAAGATTGACTATCGCCTCGTCCAGGTCCCGATGGCTCCTACGACTCCTACCCATTCGCACTGACGATGGACAACTACCTTCGACTGTTTTCGCAGAATCGTACTTGGGCGGCGGAAATGCGCGCGGCCGATTCGGGATATTTCTCGCGGCGTGCCGATAGCCAGGAACCACACTTTCTGTTCATCGGTTGTTGCGACTCACGCGTTCCGGCAGAACTGCTCACCGGCGCGAACCCCGGCGAGATTTTCACCCACCGCAACATCGCGAATCAGGCACACCCGACCGATCTCAATCTTCAGTCAGCGCTGGAGTACGCGGTCGAAGTGCTGGATGTGAAGCACGTGCTCGTGTGTGGTCATTTCGGCTGCGGTGGTGTGAAAGCCGCCATGGAGCCGCCGGGACATCTGCTCGTTGATCACTGGCTGCAGGAAGTCCGTGATATTCAACTCCGTCACCGTCCTGAACTTGACGCGGTGTCCGACGAGAAACGGCGATTCAACCGACTCGTCGAGCTGAATGTGCTGGAGCAGGTGTTCCTGCTTTCGCGCACCCCGATCGTGCGGCACTCGTGGGCGAAGGGTCGTCGTCCCATCCTGCACGGCCTTGTCTATGACATCAACGACGGGTTGCTCAAGGAACTTGTCAGTGGCGTCGATGGCGAAGATCGCGCGTTGGAACTGCGCGCTGCCGTCGCCGGCGAGTACGTGAAGGTTCCGGCGTCGTTGCATCGCGCCGAAGCGCAGCGCTCCCAGGACGCATAACACGCACGATACAACACATACGACACGTTGGTGCGAGGGAGATGACGAAAACGACGACGGGCGCCTTTGCGGGCGCCCGTCGTTTGTTGCATCGGAGCTGTGCGACTAGTACATGCCGCCCATTCCACCGCCACCGCCGCCATGGCCGCCACCTGCGGGCTCTGACTTTTCCTTCTTCTCGACGATCAACGCTTCGGTCGTGAGGAGAAGTCCCGAGATCGACGCCGCGTTCTGGAGCGCCGTACGGGTAACCTTCGTCGGGTCGATGACGCCGGCCTGCACGAGGTCTTCGTAGACGTCCGTGAGGGCGTTGTAGCCGAAGGTCGTTTCCTTGGCCGTGCGGATCTTCTCGATAACGATCGAGCCTTCACCACCAGCGTTCTGCACGATCATGCGGAGCGGCTCTTCGATCGCGCGACGCACGATGTCAACGCCGATCTGCTCATCGCGCTCGGAGACCTTGACGTCCTTGAGCACGCTCTGGGCGCGCACGAGGGCGACACCGCCGCCCGGGACGATGCCTTCTTCGACGGCTGCACGCGTGGCATGCAGTGCGTCTTCGACACGTGCCTTCTTTTCCTTCATTTCCGCTTCGGTCGCGGCGCCGACGTTGATGACCGCAACGCCACCGGCGAGCTTCGCGAGACGCTCCTGCAGCTTCTCACGATCGTAGTCCGACGTGCTCTTGTCGATCGCCGAGCGGATTTCCTTCACGCGGCCTTCGATGTCCTTGGACTCGCCGCCGCCATCGATGATCGTCGTGTTGTCCTTGTCGATCACGATGCGCTTGGCCGTGCCCAGATCCGTGAGGACCGCGTTCTCGAGCTTGAAGCCGACTTCGTCGGAGATGACCTGACCCTTGGTCAACGTCGCGATGTCCTGCAGCATCGCCTTGCGACGATCGCCGAAACCAGGCGCCTTGACGGCGCAAACGCGCAGCGTGCCACGGAGCTTGTTCACGACGAGCGTGGCGAGTGCCTCGCCCTCGACGTCTTCCGCGATGATGAGGAGAGGCTTGCTGAGCTGCGCAACCTTCTCGAGCACCGGGAGGAGATCCTTCATCGCGCCGATCTTCTTGTCGTGGATGAGGATCATCGCGTTCTCGAGCACGACTTCCATCTTCTCCGGATCCGTCACGAAGTACGGGGAGAGATAACCGCGATCGAACTGCATGCCGTCGACCGTCTCCAACGTCGTCTCGAGACCCTTGGCCTCTTCGACTGTGATGACGCCATCCTTGCCGACCTTTTCCATCGCGTCGGCGATCAGCTTGCCGATTTCCATGTCGTTGTTCGCCGAAATGGAACCGACCTGTGCAATCTCCTTCTTGCCCGTCGTCGGAACCGAGATGCGCTTCAGCTCTTCGACGATCGCCGCAACGGCCTTGTCGATGCCGCGCTTGAGCGCCATCGGGTTCGAGCCAGCGGTGACGTTCTTGAGGCCTTCACGGAAGATCGCCTGTGCCAGCACAGTCGCCGTCGTGGTGCCGTCGCCGGCGAGATCCGACGTCTTGGTCGCGACTTCCTTCACCATCTGCGCGCCCATGTTTTCGATCGGATCAGACAACTCGATTTCCTTCGCGACCGTCACGCCGTCCTTGGTGACAGTCGGTGCGCCGAACTTCTTGTCGATGACGACATTCCGACCCTTCGGTCCGAGGGTCACCTTCACCGCTTCGGCCAGCTGGTCGACGCCGCGCTTGAGCGCCGCGCGCGCTTCTACGTTGAAATGCAGTTCTTTGGCTGCCATGGTTGCTCTCTTTGCGGTTGGTGGTGCGACTTGGAAACGTGTTAGGCGATGACCGCGAGCACATCGGACTCGCGCAGGATGAGCAGCTGCTCTCCTTCGATCGTGACTTCGGTGCCGCTGTACTTTCCGTACAGGATCTTGTCGCCGACCTTCACATCCATCGGCACGCGGGTGTCCTTCTCAAAACGGCCAGGTCCGACCGCAACGACTGAACCCTGCTGCGGCTTTTCCTTGGCGGTATCGGGGATGTACAGCCCACCGCGCATCTGCTCCGTCTCTTCGAGCGGCTTGACGACAACGCGATCGGCGAGCGGCGAAACCTTCGCGGCACTCTGGGTGGCCATGATTGCTGGTCTCCTGCTTATGTGTCAGGGGATCGAACGGAACGAAGCTCGATGTTAGCACTCACCGGTAACGAGTGCTAACGGGGTGGAAGCTATGCGGGGAGCAGAGCCGAGTCAAGCGACGAGGCCGACCGTTCGAATGAACGTAACTCAATGCAATTGAACATCTTATGCCATTAAAGTCCTGCCATTCCGACCGCCGTCTTGCCACCCTGGCTTCCTCGACTGCCAACGTGGCCGACTCCGGTGCGTGGCCGCAACAGCGGTCAGGCGGTCAGGATCTCGTACGCCATGCGGAGTCCTTCGAGCGTCAAAAACGGCTCAACGCGATCGAACTGCGAGCAGTACGGCTGCAGCACTTCGGCAAGTCCACCGGTCGCTACAACCAACGGTATCGCCTCGTTTGGCCAGTCGGCTTTGATCCGACGGACGATCCCGTCGATCGCTTCCGCGGCACCAAACAACACGCCGGCGCGAATGCACTCCTCGGTGCGCTTGCCGATGATCTGCCTCGGCGGCACCAACTCCGTCGCCGGCAACTTGGACGTGCGACGCGTGAGGGTGTCAGCCGAGGTGCGCACGCCCGGCATGATCACACCGCCAAGAAATACACCGTCGGCCGTGATGCAGTCGAAGGTAGTGGCTGTGCCCAGATCTACGCAGATTGTATCGCGCGCGTACAGTCGACTGGCCGCAAGCGTGTTGATCAACCGATCGGCGCCGACGCTCAGCGGCTCTTCGACATCAAGACGAATCGGCAGCGGCGCACGCGCATCGATAACAATCGGTTCAGCGTGCAGATAGAGCGCGCACGCTTTGGACAACGGGTCGGTGATCGGCGGAACAACGGATCCGATCGCCGCGGCAGTCACGCGCTCGTGCGACACGGACGATGCCGCGAGCAGGTTGCGCACCAGAATCCCGAACTCGTCGGCAGTGCGCGCGACGTCCGTCATGATGCGCCAATGCGCGACCATCAATGCGCCGTCGAACAGACCGATCGTGGTCTCGGTGTTCCCGACATCAAAAACAATCAGCACGAGACCTCAGCGTTTGTAGACATGTCAGCCGCGTTATGACTTCGGTGCATCGGGATCTGCTTTGTTCGTCGCAACGCGATCAGCATCAGCAGCAGCATCCACAGCATCTGCGAACACGAGTGATCCGGCGTGGACAACGGTGCTGGAACGCGCGCCGACCTCGCGTACGAGCAGCGCGCCGTCTGCCCCAATTCCCAGCACCTCACCACTCAGCGGCGCGGTGATGCGACGGCCGACCGCGAGATCGCGTTCCCGCCAGAGCGCGATCTCCGCATCCGTCAGCACGCCACTCCGTTGAGCCGCGGCGCGCATCGCCGGAATCATGACGCGCAGCAAGTCGGCTCGCGTCACACCGTCGCGCACCGTCGCAGCGTAGGGCATGCCAGCCGGCACGCGCATGTTCACGCCCACCCCGATCGCGACCCAATCAACCAGCGAGTCTCGCCAACGGGCTTCTATGAGAGTGCCGGCGAGTTTGCCGTCGCCGACGAACAGATCGTTCGGCCACTTCACGCGCACCGGCGACGCAACGAATGGATCGAGTGCAGCTGCGACGGCCATACCGACCCGGAGCGCAAGCACTCCCAACATCCCGCTGTGCCCGGGACGCTCGAGGAGGGTCATCCAAAGTCCCGCGTGCTGCGCAGACTCCCATACGCGACCACCGCGTCCACGTCCCTGCGCTTGCGTGTCTGCGACAATGAGCGTCCCAGCCTGCGCGCCGACTGCAGCCGCCGCGTGCGCGTCATCCATCGTCGAAAGCGTCGACGTACGATGCTCAAGTGCCGCGAGCCCCAACTCCGCTGGCAACGGAAGCAACTCCGGCATGCTAGCGACGTGCGAGAATAGTCGCGACGACTGCACCCGCGAGCAGCAAACGGTACAGCGCGAACACGCCGAAACTGTGCTTGCTGATGTAGCGCAACAGTACAGTGATCGCGATCCAGCTGCTGACGAAGGCCGCGATCACTCCGGCGAGGAGCGGTACGAGCGAATCGGCCTCGCGAATGGCTTCGGGCACCTTGAGCACAACGGCAGCGAAGGTGATCGGCATGCTCATGAGAAAGCTGAACCGTGCCGCACTCGGCCGGTCGAGATTGAGCGCGCGCCCCGCGGTGATCGTCGAGCCCGAACGCGATACGCCGGGAATGAGCGCCGCTACCTGCGCCAGACCCACGAGGATCGCGTCGCGCATGGTGATCTCTTCGATAGACCGAACGCGTGCAGCATAGCGATCCACAGACCAGAGCAGCACGCCCATCACCGAGAGCGTGCACGCAATCAGTAACGGCGAACGAAAAGTCGACTCAGCGTAGTCGTTCAACAACTTCCCGGCGATCCCACCCGGAATCGTCGCGACAATCAGGTAGATCAATCGCCGATCGTGCACATCCTGGATCTTGCGCGTGCGCGCAATACGAATTGCACTCTTGGTCAATTCTACCCACTCGGCCCGGAAGTACCACACCAGCGCGACCAGCGTCCCGAAGTGCAGCGCGACATCAAACGCGAGCCCGGGGTCCTTCCACCCAAGAAAGAATGGGGTCAGCGTGAGGTGTGCAGAACTCGAGACGGGCAGAAACTCGGCGAGTCCCTGAACAATGCCGAGTACAATGGCCTGAAAGACTGTCACTTGGCGGGGATGGCGGAAAGTGTCTGCTCGTAGAGCGCTTCGTACTGTGCGACAATCGCGTCGCGCGAAAAACGCCGACGTGCATCAGCGGCCGCAGCGTCGCTCATCGTTTGCCAACGTGTGGCGTCACCGAGAATTTCGATGGCAGACGACGCGGCTCCGTCAACATCACCGACTTCATGCAACACGCCGGTCACTCCATCGATGACGACTTCAGGCAACCCACCGGCATTGTAGCCGACGACGGGAACACCGCTCGCCAACGCTTCGAGTGCACTGAGTCCAAACGATTCCTTGTCGCTCATGAGCAGGAAGAGATCGGCACCGGCGAGCAGTGGGGCAATCGCGTCGATCTTGCCGAGGAAGAGGACACTCTCGCTGACGCCAAGTTTGCGCGCTTCGTCTTCCGCTTCAACACGTTCCGGGCCGTCGCCGACCATCACGAGCACCGATGGAATCTGTTCGTTCACGCGCGCATACACGCCGACGACATCACGGACGCGCTTGACCGGCCGGAAGTTCGAGATGTGCATCAACACTTTTCGGCCACGCACAACTTCCGCCGGTATGGGGAACTGATGCGATGCGCGGTCGAAGGTCGCAGGATCAATAAAGTTGTGGATCACCTGCACGTTGCACCCGACGCACCCGAAAGCGCGATATGTTTCGTCGCGCAGATAGTCGGAGACCGCGCTGACTGCGTCCGACTTCTCA
>JBKJTE010000014.1:0-5897 GCA_046590495.1 Gemmatimonas sp.
CACGTCATAGAGCTTGTGGCCACGCTCGGCCTGCTCCCTGGTGTAGATGCCATCAGCGACCGTGGGCGCGGCCGCAATGACCGTTATCGCCAAGGCTGGCGCCCATGCACGCCGAAGCCGGTTGGCCAATAGAGAGAGTCGCGCCGAATGCATGGCCAACAATGCGGGCTTCTGGCCCGAACCGCCAGCGCTTGTGGCAGACCAGTGGACTACGGCAGCCGCAATGTCCCGAACCGCGGCTCCGGTAACCCGGTGCCGTGTTGCATCTGCGCCGGGCAGCGCCAGTATTCCCCGTTCGCTCTTCGCCGCCTCGCCCCGCACTCGTCGACATGCCCAAGTTCATCGCGCGACTCGCCCGACTTCTCGTTTTCGCGGCCCCAGCGCTCGCGTCTGCGCAGCGTGTCGTCAACACACCACGCACGGCCTCCGCCTCCCCATCCGCATCAGCGGCCCCGACGCTCGATACGGCCTTCGTGAAGGTGCCGTCCTGGCGCTTCGTCGGCCCGGATGGCAATCGCGTCATCGCCGTCGCCGGCGTGCCCGGCGAGTACAAGACCTATTACGCCGGCGCTGCGAGCGGTGGGCTCTTCAAAAGCACCAATGGTGGCATCCGCTGGGTGCCGATCACCGATTCGCTGCGTGTCTCGTCGGTGAGTGCGATTGCGGTCGCGCCGAGCGATCCGAATGTGGTGTGGTTTGGCACCGGCGAAACGTTCCTGCGCAGCAATGTGTCGATCGGCGACGGCATCTATCGGAGCACCGACGCGGGACAGCATTGGCGTCACATGGGGCTCGCGAATACGGGTCGCATCGGTCGCGTGATCGTGCATCCGTCCAACCCTGACATCGTCTACGCGGCCGCGCAGGGGCACGGCTACGGCCCGCAGACGGATCGTGGACTCTGGCGCACGATGGATGGCGGCGCGACGTGGAAGAAAGTGCTGTTCGTGAACGACAGCACCGGCATCATCGATGTAGCGATGGACCCGACCAATCCACGCGTGTTGTTTGCCGCGAGTTGGCAGCAGTACATCGTGCCGTGGGACAAGCACTCGGGCGGTGCCGGGAGCGGCATCTGGATGTCGCGCGATGCCGGCGACACATGGACGCGACTCGATGGCGGTACCGATGGTTTGGGACTCGGCAAGGGGCTGCCCAAGACGGGCACGATGGGTAAGATCGGACTCGGCGTGTCGCGCAGCGATCCGCAACGCATCTACGCACTTATCGAAATGAAGGAGCCCGCGTTCTATCGTTCGGACGATGGCGGCAAGACGTGGCGCTCGGTCAATCGCGATCACGATCTGCTCGAACGACCGCAGTACTACACCCGCTTCGGCGTGAGTCCGAACAACGCGGACAAGGTGTACTTCGTGGGCGTGCGCTTCGTGGGTACGACCGATGGTGGCCTGACGAAGATGCCAACCCCGCCGCGTGCCGGTGGCGATCTCCATGACATCTGGTGGGACCCGTCTGATGCCGATCGCTTCATGGTGGGTGACGATGGCGGCGTGGGCATTACCATCGACGGCGGCAAGTCGTTCACGCGCATCGCGCTGCCGAACGCGCAGATGTATCACGTCGCGACCGACACCAAGATTCCGTACAACCTCTACGGCAATCGACAGGACGGCTACTCGTACGGGGGCCCAAGCAATTCGCGCGGATCGCGCAGCATCGGCGTGTGGAGTGCGGTCGGCGGATGCGAAAGCGGCTGGGCGGTGCCCGATACCATCGACGGGCGCACGATCTGGAGCGGTTGCTACGACGCAGGGCTCGAACGCTTTGATTTGCAGACGAAGATGTCGCGCGCCGTGGAGCCATGGCCCGAAGCGGGCTACGGCGTCGCGCCGAAAGACCTGAAGTATCGCTTTCAGTGGACGTTTCCCATTGCGATCTCACCGCACGATCACAACACGGTGTACGTGGGCTCGCAGTTCGTACACAAGACGACGAACGGTGGACAAAGCTGGACGCTGATCTCTCCCGATCTTTCGACGAACGACAGCACGAAGCAGCAGTCGTCGGGCGGCTTTGTGACCGACAATTTGTTCGTCGAGAATGTGACGGTGCTCTTTGCCATCGCGGAATCGCCCATTCAGAAGGATCTCATCTGGGCGGGCACGATGGACGGCCTCCTGCATGTGACGCGCGATGGTGGCAAGACGTGGACGAACGTTTCGGCCAACATGCCGGCGCTGCCCAAGTGGAGCACGATGTCGGGCATCGAGCCGAGTAAGTACGAAGTGGGCACAGCGTACGTGGCCGTGGATGCGCACCTGATCAACGATCGCGATCCGTATGTCTACAAGACGACGGATTTCGGGAAGACGTGGACACGCATCAACGGCGATCTCCCCAAGAGCGTCTTCAGCTACGTGCATGTGGTGCGCGAGGATCCCGTGCGAAAGGGCATGCTGTACGCGGGCACGGAGAACGGGCTGTATCTCTCGCTCGACGATGGCGCGCATTGGATCGACATCAACGGTGCATTGCCACACGCGCCCGTGAGCTGGCTGCAGATTCAGGGGCACTTCCACGATCTCGTCGTCTCGACGTA
Source organism: Gemmatimonas sp. (assembly GCA_046590495.1). GTDB lineage: Bacteria > Gemmatimonadota > Gemmatimonadetes > Gemmatimonadales > Gemmatimonadaceae > Gemmatimonas. Next base: position 2,561 of record JBKJTE010000014.1, read on the forward strand.
CGGGCGCGGGTTCTGGATTGCGGACGACATCAGCTACCTGCGCACACTCGCGGATTCTGTGGCTACGCCGCGCGCGACGTTGTTACCGCTGCGGGCGGCGTATCGCTTCCGCAAAATCTCGACACCGACCGCTGCCACGAACTCGCTGGTGGGCGGTGACGATCCTCCGCTGGCCGCGACCATCAACTACACCATCGGCGCGCTACCCAAGGACTCGACAGCGAAAGACTCGGTGCGCTTTCGAGTTTACGACGTGAGTGGTGCGATGATCCGCAAATTCGCGTCGGCGCCGCCGCAACGTGGACTCAACCGCGCACTGTGGGATCTGCGGCACGAAGGACCGCGCAAGGCGAAGTTGCGCACGGCGCCACCGGGCAACAGCAACGTGCGGGTGCTCGATTCCCGCGCGCTGGTGCCGTGGGATCTCGATCTGGTCGGCGGTCAGGTTGGTCCGCTGGTTGCGCCGGGTCGCTACACGATCGCGATGCAGTGGGGACGAGACACGCTCAAGCAGACCTTGGAAGTACGACGCGATCCGAACAGCGAAGGCACCGATGCCGACATCGCCGCGCAGGTGACGCTCGCGTTGCGCATCCGCGATGCGTTGACCGAAACGGTCGCATTGATCGACGAGTCGGAATGGAGCCGGCGCGGCTTTGAACAGTTGCGCACGATGCTGCGCGAGAAGATCCGCGATGCGAAAGAGTTTGGACCGTCGCCCGGACGTGACCCCAAGATCTCTGACGCGGAAGCGTTCCTGAAGGAGATCGACGCGGTCGAAAAGAAAGTGCTTGTGATCGAGGGGAAGCTGTACGATGTCGCGCTCACCGGCGCGCGGGAGGATGCGTTCCGCACGCCGAACCAGCTGTACGAAAAGCTGGCCTCAGTGGGCAGCGATATCGCCGCGTCGAGCGCTGACTTCCGACCGACCGACCAGCAGGGCGAAGTGTACGGCATGCTGCGCAATCAGCTCGACGGACTCAAGGCGCAATTCGCGCAGCTGGTAGCGGCCGACCTGGCGGCGTTCAGCGCGAAGGCGGCGAAGCTCGGTCTGCCGTCGCTGGTGCTCTTCCAGTAGGCGCGTCGCTACTGCTTGGTGGAGACGAGGATCGCACCGAGTGGATGACCGGTGCCGAACCTCGTCGTGGCGTCGGCGGCATTGAGCAGGCGGATCTCCCGAATCGTAATCGCGCTCACTGACGCGAGTGCGTTCTGACCGCCGGCGCGCATGCCGTCGACGTACACGACGATGTCGGGGCCGTTGGGGTTCTCGCCGAGCGAGCCGTTGCGGCCACGCAGCATCGCCGGGCGCAAAAGCTTAACCGCCTGTAGCGCGTCGGTCGCACCGGAGTTTGCGATCTCCGCCATGATAATGACGTTCATCGAACCGCGCGTCGGCGCCGCACTGTTGCGTGCTGCGGCAGCGCGTGGCGTGGTATCGCGTGGCGCGCCGCTCTGAGTCGCTGGTGTGGCGCTGGCCGGCACGGCCGCCGACTTGGGGGCGCCGCTGGCGCATGCGGTTGCGAGCAGCACTGCAATGATCGCGAAGCACTCGTGTCTGATCATGCGACCTCCGGCCGCGTGGTGAGGGCGCGAAACCGACCGCAGCTCACGGTTGGGCCGTACGCACCGCCGTCATGGTGAGTTCGATCCGGGCACCGCGGGCCAGCTCCTTCACCGCCACAGTCGAACGTGTCGGCAACGGCTGCGCGGTGAAGTGCTCGCGGTAGATCTCGTTGAACCGGGCGAAGTCCGACATGTCGGCCAGGTACGCAGTCACCGCCACGACATTCGTCAGGTCCATTTCGGCGGCCTTGAGCACCGTCTGCAGATTCGCCATCACCTGTCGGAATTCTGCTTCGAACCCGCCCGACACGAGTTGTCCGGTTACTGGATTGCCACCCGTTGCGCCGGACATGTAGAGCGTATTGCCCACCAGGATCGCGGGCGACAGTGGTGACGGCGTCGGCTTGTAGTCGGGCGGTTGAATGACCCGTTTCGTTGGCAGTGCCTGCGCGCTGACCGATCCGCTGACGGCGCCGAGCAGTGTGACGACGACCACGAGTGACCGTGTGAAGTTCATTTGCATCTCCCAGCTGGCCCGGAGGCGAAGTAGAGAACGTTTGGCGCTTCGGACCGGGCCACGGCGATGTCGGGGCGGCCGTCCTTGTCAAAGTCACCAAAGGCGATGCCGTAGGCGGTGCCCTTCGAATCGCCGAATGAGACCGGAGTGAATGTGTTGCCAGTACCGTCGTTGAAATAGACGGTGGACGGCGCGGTGACATTGCCGACAATGAAATCGGCGGTCCCGTCGCAGTTCAAGTCACCGACGGTCAACGCATACGGAACGATCGTTTTGTCGCCGACGGGAATGGGCGGAGCAAAGGTCCCGTCACCGCGGCCGACATAAATCGCGATGCCGGTCGCTTCGTCAATCGCGACGACATCAAGCTTGCCATCGTGGTTGAAGTCGGCCGCCTCGGCGGTGCGGATCTGCGCATTCGCGGGGCCGAATGGCACGCTGGTCAGGTGCGCGGGGTCGCCCTTTTTCATGCCCAGGTACAGTCGGCTTTGGCCGCCGTTGCGATGCGGTACCAGCAGGTCGGCGGTACCATCGCCATTGAAGTCGGCGGCCGTGATCGTCGTCGCTGGCTCGGTCGAAAAGCCGATGCAATCGGAGGCGAACTTTCCGTTGCCCTGATTGAGGCAGATGTAGTTGAATCCCGGCGTCTTCCCGTTCCGGTTGGCCGCGATGATGTCGGGCTTCCCATCGCCGTTCATGTCGGCAACGGTGGCGTTCCGCATCGGCCACTCCGGACGGCCGTACGTGGACCCGACGGTGAAATGTCCTTTGCCGTCGTTCAGGTACACGAGCTTCGGACTCGGCGCGTCGTTGCTGATGATGACGTCGCGGTCACCGTCGCCGTCCAGATCCACCAGGCGCCCCGAATACGACTTGTCCGAAGCGACGCCGAGATCGTACGCCTCCTGAATACCGCCCTTGCCGTCGCCGATCAGCACACGGTCCACGAGCGGCCAGTGGCGACCCTTGGCGAGTACGATGTCCAGATTGCCGTCGCCATTCAGATCACCGAAACTCGCGTTGGCCGACGTCTCGGACGTGGTCTCGAGGAGCAATGCGCGGTCGTAGCGCGGGTACTCGGCGATCACGGCTGCGATGATCGGGGCGCCAGATACGAGTACGGCGCCCGCCGCCAGTATGCGCGTTGCACGACTCATGATCATGACTTGTTTCTTGGACGATTGATTGCGCGGGTCATCGCGGCGCTTTGCGTTTCGGAATGACGATCGGCTCGAACCACTTCGGAGAAATGAC
>JBKJTE010000235.1:0-5468 GCA_046590495.1 Gemmatimonas sp.
ACGACCGACGGCATCATCGAAGATGCAACGTCGCTGGCGCTGTCGAAGGATGGGAAGACGCTCTACTACTGCACGAACGCGTCCGATATCGAGCGTCGCCACATCTGGGCCGTGCCGACCGCCGGTGGAACGCCAACGCGCATTTCCACGGGGAGTGGCATCGAGACGTCACCGCAGCCGCTGGCGTCGGGGAAGAGTATTGCCGTGATCTACTTCGATGCCAAAACACCGGCGTCGATTGCGCTCGTGCCGAGTCAGGGCGCGAACCCGACGGTGATCTTCCCGAAGTTGGCGAAGGATTTTCCGAGTGCGGCGCACGTTGTGCCTGAGATCGTGATTACGAAGGCGGCTGATGGCCTGGAGATTCACAATCAGCTGTTCCTTCCGCAGGACATGAAGCCGGGAGAGAAACGTCCGGCGATGGTGTTTGTTCACGGCGGTCCGCAGCGCCAGATGCTGCCGGGCTACCACTACATGCAGTTCTACCACTGGGCGTACGCTTATAATCAGTGGTTGGCGAGTCAGGGGTATGTGGTGCTGTCCATCAACTACCGGAGCGGCGTCGGGTACGGTAAGAACTTCCGGAACGCGGAAAAGACGCAGGCGCGCGGCAACAGCGAGTATCAGGACGTGCTGGCCGGCGCGAAGTATCTGCAGGGACGCGCGGATGTCGATGTGTCGCGCATCGGCATCTGGGGATTGTCGTACGGTGGACTGCTTACGTCACAAGCCTTGGCGCGCAACTCCGACATCTTCGTTGCCGGCGCCGACCTCGCCGGCGTACACCTTTATGGGAACGTGATCGACACGGCGAGTCTGGCCTTCCGGTCGAGCGCCGTGAGTGCGATCGATACGTGGAAGTCACCGGTATTTCTCGTGCATGGCGACGATGATCGCAACGTCGACTTCGCGCAGACCGTCGGACTGGTTCAGCTGCTGCGCGCGCGCAAGATCTATCATGAACTGATCGTCGTGCCCGATGATCTACATGAATCGATGTTGCACAAGAACTGGATCGACACGTTCGACCGGATGGGCGTGTTTCTCAAGCGTTTCGTCTGGGACAAGCAAGCAGTGCCCGCAACAAACGACTGAGCCGAAATGGCGATCAACCTGAACGAAGTCCTTCGGCACGCCGGCACGCTCCAGCGCGCCACGACACTGCGCGAGCTGGTGGAGCTGACGTGGGACGCTGTGCGAAGCGGAACGCGCTATCGCACGGCGTGGCTGGCGTTGGTCGAGCCCGAGAATCCCGGGTTCTTTCGAGTGGTGCAAGTGGAAGGTGTCGCGCAGGAGATCGTGCTCGAAAACTGCCCGCAGGTCGGCATCGCCGGCGACGCGATGCTGGCGGAACTCGTCGAAGGAAAGGCGCCCGTGCTGGTGCTCGAAGCGGCTACCGACCCGCGCACCAACAAGGCGATGGTTGCGGCATGCGGCAACCGCACGCTTCTCAACGTTCCGTTGGTGATGGGCCCGCTGCTGATCGGTACACTGGGCGTCGGCACCTTCGGCGACGAAGGCGTGATGGCACCCACCAGCGATGAACTTGAAGCGCTGGTCGTACTCGGCACGCAACTCGCCGGCGCGATCAGCCGCATGGCGCTCATCGACAAGCAGCGACAGGAGTCGGAAGCACGACAACAACTCGAACGGCATCTGGAGTCGCTGCAGCGTGTTGAGTTGATGGGCGTGCTTGCCGCCGGTGTCGCGCACGATCTCAATAACTGTCTCTCGATGGTGCAGGCGAACCTCGGCCTGCTCGATGCTGCGATGCTTGGCCCCGACGCCGACGCCATAGACGCGGCGTTGCATGCAACACGACGCGCGAGTGATGTGGTGCAACAGCTGCTCTCGCTTGGCCCCGCCCAGGCGCAACGTCGCGAGCGCGTCGATCTGAATGCGCGGGTTGCAAGCACGGTGCGACTCGTGCACTCGTCGATCCCGCGCAACGTCACGCTGACCCATCAAGCCGGCACCGCTCCGCTGGTGGACGGCGATCCCGTGCAGATCGAACAGGCACTCGCCAATCTGATCATCAACGCGCGCGATGCAGTCGGGTCGCGAGGTGAAATCATCGTCGGCGTATGCGAGCGTGAGCTGAGTTCCGACTTTGTGCGCGGCAATCGGTGGGCGCGCGCCGGTCGCTTCAGTCGCGTGCAGGTGCGGGATACGGGCGGTGGGATTCCCGCCGATGTGCTACCCAACATTTTTGACCCGCTCTTCTCGACGAAAGTGCTGGGGACAGGGCTCGGGCTCGCCGTCGTGTCGCGCGTGGCCCAGCAGCACGACGGGTTGATTCACTGTGAGTCAACGGTCGGTGCGGGGACGACGTTCGACTTGTACTTCCCGATCGGGGCGAGGCCATAGGCACGCCCGTTCATGGATCGATACAGTAGGCAGTTGGCAGTTCGAGTTGCGGGTTTCCAGCCGCAAACCGCGGTTGGCAACTCACGACTCGCAACTCGAACTCACCAGTGCGTACTTCGCTGTTCAGTGCGCACTCAACACACCCCTCCGGAATAATCATGCAGTTGTTTCGCTTCACCCCTGTAGCGCTATTGTTTCTTTCTCCTCTGCTCGCGTCGGCGCAGCCTCCCAAGGTCAACGCTTACGGCAATCCGCCCCACCTCGCCCCTGCGCCGACCAAGCCGGCGATCGACGTCCGTGACTTGCAGATCCGCCTCTATCAATTTGCCGACGATTCCATGCAGGGTCGCCAGGTAGGTCGCTTCGGTAACCAGAAGGGCACTGACTACATCGCCGCGGAAGTGAAGCGCCTTGGGTTGGTGCCGGCCGGCGACAACAGCACCTACTTCCAAGTGCTGCCGTATCACGTTCGCAAGTTCACGAATCATTCGCGCTTGACGCTCGACGGAAATCCGGTCGCATGGAATAGCGACTGGCTTGCCGTACCAGGGCAGCGGGCTCCGCGTACCATTGCCAACGCCGAAGTTGTCTACGGTGGTGTTGCCGGCGATTCGGCGACGTACATCCCCGCAGCGCAAGCGACGGGCAAGTTCGTCGTGATGCAGCCCGCGGCGCGTCCGGCGCCGGGCGGTGGTCGCGGTGGCCCGCCGGCTGGCGCCGGGGGAGGACGTGGTGGTTTTGCGCCACAGCCGGCCCTCTACCCGGACGCCGCCGCAATCGCGACGGTCGATCTCGATGCTCTGACGCCTGCGCAGCGCGCGGCGATCAACGAGCCGACACAGGCTTTGCAAGGCGGTGGCGGTCGCGGCGGACGTGGCGGTGGTCCCCCGACGGATTCGTCCAAGCTCAAGATGGACAGCGTCTCGATACTCACGCGTCAGATGGATGCGATCAGGCAGCAGGTCGCGCAGCTCGCACCGCAGGCCGCCATTCGCCTCACCCGCGACGCCGCAGCGGCGCTCTTCAAAGGCAAGCCCGTTGAAGGGCTGAGCCCCGGTGCAACGGGGGGTGTTGTTACTGCCTCACTCGATTTCGTTGAACTGCCCACTGAATGGGCGCGTAACGTCGTCGCGATCATCCCGGGCAGCGATCCGAAGCTCAAGTATCAGTACGTCGCCATCGGTGCGCACAACGATCACGTCGGCATGACGACGCCGGTCGATAAGGATTCGATTCGCGCCTTCAACATCGTCAAGAATCGCTATCTGCTCGCGAACGACATGGATCAGCTCAAGGCCGCCGGCAAGATGAACGCCGATGGCTACAAGGTGAACATGGACAGCATTCGCAAGCTCTACCCGGTGGCGCGTGTCGACTCGGTCAACAACGGCGCTGACGACGATGGTTCGGGTTCGATGGGCGTGCTTGAAATCGCAGAAGCGATGTCGGCGATGCCGGTCAAGCCAAAGCGCTCAACGCTGTTTGTCTGGCACGCGGGTGAAGAGGCAGGACTTGTTGGCTCCGCATTCTTCGTTGCGAATCCGACGGTCGCCCTCGATTCGGTCGTTGCGCAGATCAACATCGACATGATCGGCCGGGGTCGCGCCGACGACATCCCCGGTGGCGGGCCTGACTACGTTGGCGTCGTCGGTTCGTTCTTCGACTCGAAGGACCTCGGCGAAACGGTGCAGGCGGTGAACAAGAAACTCGCCAAGCCGCTGGAGCTCGATTACAAGTTTGACAAGCCGATCGCGTGGGGCGGCTATAACAACATTTACGGACGCAGCGATCACTACAACTACGCCAAAGGTGGCGTGCCGATCGCGTTCTTCTTCACCGGGCTGCACGGCGACTACCACCAGCGCAGCGACGAGCCCGAGTTCATCGACTATCCGCACTACGCGAAGATCGCGAACTACATCAAGGATCTCGTTGTCGAAGTCGGGAACGGCCCGAGGCCGCGGTTGAACGGCACACAGCCGGCGAAGCCGAGGACGATCACGCCGTAACCGCAACGGCATTTCTCGCGGAGGCGCGGAGCCGCGAGAGACGCCGTTCGTTCACAAAACAGCAGCGGCGGCGCACTCCCACGTGCGCCGCCGTTTGTCGTACACCACCACCACGCTCTGCTACCGCGTCACCCGCATCAGGAACATGTGCGAGTTCATCCCCGGATTCGATCCACCGAAGCTGCCGTTCGACAGATGATGCAGCGTGTAGCCGACCGACACCCGCGTGCCCTGTGCCGCGCGCCATTGCAGGGCGAGACTCGGGTTCACCGTGAAATTCGCCTGCGTCGCTTTGCCGTATGGTACGACCTTGCTGAACCACGCCACGCCTGACGTGACCTGAACCATCGTCGAGAAGCGTCGACCCATCGGGATCTCCGACTGCGCGCTCAACGGCGAGATGCCGAAACCAAAGCTGTCGTGTTCGAGATAGCGCGCGAGTCGCGCCGGATCGGCCGTGATCGGATTACGGAGTGTCGGCGGAATACGAGCCGGAGGCGCACTGCTGGTGACCAGCATCAGCGGCAGTCCTTCCGTCACCCAACTGAAGCGGGCGCCATGCCACGCGAACAGGTCGTGCGTCCACTGAATGCCGACGATCTTCATCGAGCCGCGAATGTATTCGTTGTCCGATGCGGTCAGTGTCGCAACCGATGCGCCTGCCCAGAAGTTGAACTCATTCACCGGTGGCAAGCGCTTGAACGCGCTTCCCGACGCGGAGCTGTCGTTTTTACTGGCGCTCTTACCTGGGTCTTTGCCGGCGTCCCTGTCGGCATCCCTGTCGACATCCCTGTCGACATCCCTCGTCGATGATGCGTGGGGTGCGGCCGTTGCCGGCGCGCCGAGTGTCTGCGCTGAAAGGTGCGCCGTCGCCATCGTCAGCAGCGCGGACGCGTAGGCCGCCATCAGCACCCGGCGACGCCGACGCTGTTTCTGCACAACGCCGCGATGACGGAGGACACACTGCAGATGCGACACAGGCCAGTCTCCACCCTGTTGAACGGACGGCAGCACGCGCAGCACGTCGGAATGCGCGCGCACGCGGGATAAAGCAATCTCGACAGGTGACGGACGACGCGCAAACCGGCAACA
>JBKJTE010000216.1:0-7431 GCA_046590495.1 Gemmatimonas sp.
GCTGCGTTACGGTAACCCTGTGCATCACGCACCAGAAACGCAGCCGGATGTCCGTCGACAACAAGCTCCACACCAACAATCGGTTTGATGCACTGTCGTTGGCATTCGAGTACAAAACGCACCACACCACCCAAGTCTGCACAGTCGGTGATACCGAGTTGGGTGTAGCCAAGTGCCGCCGCGCGGATGGCGAGTGTTTCAGGTGAGACGGCACCTTCACCAAAGCTGAATGAACTGTGGCAACGGAGTTCGACGTAACCGACGTCTGCAGACATGCTCAGTCCCACCAACCGTGCAGATACCACATGCTTTCTTTGGAGTCTGTCGTGTTGCCTGCAACGACTGCGGCGGTTGGTGTTGCAGTTGGTGTTGTAGTTGGTGTCGCATCGCGGAACAACAGCACCAGCTGCCCATCACCGTTGAGACACTGCCAGTATTCGCGAACGACTGCTGCACCCGATTCCTGACCGACCGACATGTTGTCCGGTCCTGCGGCCGTGAGCACGTCCATCAACGGCATACCATTGCGTGCACGCACGCCGTCGCTGAGTCGCTCGCGATAGCGCACCGGCACAGCGAATCCGCGACGACGACGCGTTGTCACGATCACACGACGTGGCGCGGCCAGCAGCCGCAGCGCCAACGGTTCGCCGATTGGATCCTGATCGGTCTGTGGCGATGACGCCGATGTCGTGGCAACGGCGAGATCACGGAGTGCACGGGTCACTTCACCTGTGTCGAGCGAACGCCACTGCGCGCGTCGTTCGGGCAGTGCGTGCGCCGAGGTCACCAATTGCACCGCGACACCGGTTTCGTCATCGACCAATCGTGCAACTGCCGCTTCGCCGGCCGCACCCGTCTGAAAACCCTGGTCAAAGAGATCGCCCTGCGGCGGGTCGTTTGACTGCGTGGCTTCGACGCTGAGTGTGAGACCGGAGACCGCGTCGGGCAGTGTGATGCGCTCAAAGACAGCGCGCACCAGACGCAACCATGTTGCGCGATCCGCAGTCGGTCGTGCACCGCGCACCGGACTCGAAACGATATCACCACCAACGAGTGCGAAGGTGAGTGTCATCGCGCGTGCAGTTTCGCCACGTGCCTGCAATTCAGTGCAGACACTTTCGGCAAGCCGGTTGACGACAAACACCAATCGCTCGGGGTCGCGCAGCTCGAACTCGAACCATTCGAGTGACGCCGATGGTAACGTGCGCGTTCTGTTGCGAAACAGATGTCGCGTGTCGTCACCGCGTGCCAGGCGCCAGAGCGCCACCGCTTCCGCGCCAAAGCGCACTTCGACGGCTTCGCGTGTCAGTCGCGCGAGATCGCCGCACGTTTCAATACCGACATCGTCGAAGGCCGCGATGAGCGACTTGATGCGCCGCATGATCGCCGACACGGTCGACGAGGCCGCAGAACGTGCGCTCGTGGTCGGTGACGCCTGTGTGACTGCATCGGCAATGGCGAGCAGTGCGAGCGAACGGCTACCGACGAATTCGCGCTCATCTCCCGATGCAACGTTGGTGAATGGTGTCTCGCCGGTGCGCGCGGCGATTTCAGCGACGATGGCCGCACGACTCACGCCAACCGCTGCGGTGCGCATGCCGACGCGACGTGCTGCACGCAGCACCGTTCGCGCAATGCGTGCCGCCGGCAGACCGCGTGCATCGGCCCACATCAGTACACCATCGTCACGCTGGTCGGCGATGACGTGCGGCGTGAGTGTGAGCATCTGCTCCGCGAGCGTCTGCAGCGCGACTGACCGCTCGGCGGGTGTCGACAGCACGTTCGGCTTGCCCGCTTGGTTCGCCGCCTCGGCGGTCGGCGGCGCCGGGCACCAGAGCGTCACGAAGGTCATAGCGCATCACCCGGAAGAGCACCTTGGCGCGCGAATTCCAGCCCAGTGCCCGCACCCGCACCTCGGCCTGCACGTCGACCGGGGCAGCCGGGTCCCCAAACGGGCCTGGTCGCCATCGCACTGAGTCGGGCTTGAAGCTCGAGGCGATCCGGAGCGCGGCCATGGAGCCGCGTTCGGTGAGCACGACAAAGGCGCCGCCGCCGTCGCGCACCGCGCCGACCAGTCGGACCGTTTCCGTGCCCACCGGCTCTGCCCCGTCGAGCACCACCATGGCAAAGGCACCCGATTTGAGCAGCACTTCGGCGCAACGGAGTGCGCTGGTCCGGTCGGCGGCGTGCACGACCAGCGGCGCCCCGTCCGTCCAGCCGAAGGTGAGTGTGCCGGAAGCGTCGACCCAGGCCGCCCGCTCGCCGGCGGCAGTCACCCCGCGACAGGCAGAACGGAGCACGGCCGCCGCTCCCCCAGCCGGCGCCCAGACGGTCAGCTTGCCGCGCGGAAACCCGCCGTGTGGCAGCGCCCGATCGAGCGACGTGAGCCCCGTCGCGACCGCGTGCGCGAGCCGGTTTGCATCGCGCTCTGCCAGCGGCTTCGCATTGGGAAAGCGATCGGCGATCAGCTGGCGCAGGGCCAACACTTGGGCGGACATAAGGCGGCGTGCGTGTCACCACGAGACGAGAACCGGAGAGCGGCAGGAGCGGGGGAGTTGACGCTATACCGAACAGAAGACGAAAGCAAGAAATGTGGTTCGAGCTGTCCACATGGGGATGTGGGAAACGAAAAACAGGACGACCAGTGATGGGTCGCCCGGTTTGTATCGATTTATATTGCAATGACTTACGCTATTTTCCTCTCTCCATGATGCGGCATTGGGGTGTGCACGAGCAGAGCTTGCGAAGCCAAAGAAGAGTGGTATGATTGGGTATGACCGCGCGCTATGCCAAGATCGCCATCACCCTCCCGCCCGAAGATCTTGCTGCCGCGGATCGCCTGGCACGCCAGCACGATCGCTCGAGGAGCTGGATCGTGGCCGAAGCGGTGCGCCGCTATGTAGCTGAGCAGGAACGGACGAGCGGCGAGACGCTCGACGCGTCGCGGAGAGCGCAGCTTCAACGCGATCTGTCATTGACCGCCGAGCAACGCCTACGGGAAGCGGAAGACATCGCTGTGGTCCCGCAAGATCAACCCGGAGCACTGGAACAGCCGCGAGTGTTCCGCACCTACGACGAATTCGCCGAGTGGCGACGCCGACTCCTTCGGTCGGCGCCGTGACTCCAGCACGCAGCCGCGCCGCGCGAGTTGCTCAGCTGCTGAATACGGCTGACGCGCGGTACGTGGTGGTCGGAGCGACGGCGATGCAGCTCTGGGGGACATCGCGCGCTACACGTGACGTCGACATCCTCATCGAACCAACGCTCGACAACGCGATACGCGTACTTGCCGCCCTCGCCGAGCTGCCGTTCGGTGTCGCACGGGAGCTATCGCCACAGGACGTGCTCAACCGCGCGGTGACCATGATCGGTGATACGCCAAACGTGGACGTGCTGACGCGCGCCTGGAATGTGGAGTGGGACCAAGCAACGCTGGACATCTTCGTGTTCGACGTGGAAGGCGTCCCGATCCCCACGATTTCTTTGGCCTTGCTCATTGAATCGAAGCGAACCGGCCGCGCCCAGGATATCGCGGACATCGCAGTACTCGAGGCGATCGTGGACCTGCGGGCGCTGTGATCTCGTTCGGCCCCCGAAGCATCCTGCTGCTCATCGGCACCGCCCACGCCGTGGTGCTGGCCATTCTGCTCTGGCGGAACACCGCCAATCGCGTCGCGAATCGGCTGTTGGCGCTGCTGCTGATGATCGTGGCCTTTCGCGTCGTGCCGTACATCATCGGCTTCGCCGGCTTCTACGACGCGTATCCCTGGCTGTCGTTCATGCCCTACGACTGGTCGCTGGGCTACGGCTCGTTGATCTGGCTGTACGCGCGCGTGATTGGGCGCGGCGAATTGCCGGCACGGTGGCGATGGCATCTCGTGCCGGCGCTGCTGCAAGGCGCGTACTACTGCGTGATGTTCGTGCAGCCGTTGTCGTTCAAGAACCATTGGAATGCGACGATCCACGAACCGCGCATCATACCGATCGAGACCGCGTGGTCGCTCATTGCGATGGGCGTCTATCTGGTGCTGGCCTGGCGCGAATACGTCCGCTACCAGCGATGGCTCGATGCCGATCTCTCCAATCGCGAGGAGTTCAGACTCTCCTGGCTGCGCGCGTTCCTGCTCGCCTTCGCGGTCACGCTGATGCTCTGGTCGGGGACAGTACTCTTCGAGCTGTTCGTCAAAAGTCTGAACTATTTCGATCGCTTTCCGCTCTATCTCTGGTTCTCACTCCTTATCTATGGACTGGGGATCGGTGGGCTGCGAGCGGCCAAACTGATCTATCCGCGCCCGGAGCCGATCACCGATTCCAATGCTGCCGTCGAATCGGGCGAGGCCCCAGCACCAACGCCGACTGACTCGCAGACAGACTCGCTGGCACGCTCGACCGATTGGCGCGCGATCGGCGAAGAGTGGAGTCAACGCATCCGCGAGCAGGGGTGGTGGCGAGATCCCGACCTGACCGCTCCGGCGCTCGCGCGACAGCTGGCCACCAACACCACCTATCTCTCCCGCGCCCTCAATGACGGGCTTGGGCAGAACTTCAACGAGTTCGTCAACCGGCTTCGCGTTGAAGCCGTGCAGGCCGATCTCGCTCAACCGGGTGACGCGCGCGACGTGCTGGCCATCGCGCTCGAGGCCGGCTTCAACTCCAAGGCCTCATTCAATCGCGTCTTCAAACGCTTCACCGGGGAGACGCCAACCGAATTCCGGCGTCGGCACGGCGACGCGACGTCTCAAAATCAGTAAACGACGGGAAACGCTGACCGAATATGTGGTTCGCGACGCAAACGACCCCCCAAATCAGCACTCTGCCGGTGTCCTTCACCCGTGGAGTCGCAGTGCTCGTTCATCGCATCGCCCGTCTTTCCGCTGCCCTCGTGGCCGCCGCGACAACGCTGTCAGTCAATCCGACGCTCGTGTCCGCGCAGTCGCTCTCCGTCAATTCTGAGCGCTCGTCCAAAAGCAGTCAGTCCAATAGCGGGCCGTCCAACAGCCGCTCGTCCAACAACGGCCCATCGTCATACATGCCGCGGACGCTGACCCCGGCCCAGATCTCGGCTGACCTCGCCCAACTACGGCAATCGCTCGAACAGGTCCACGCCGGCTACGATCGGTATGTGCCACGCCGAGTCATGGACACCGCGTTCGCTCGGCTGGAGCGACGGGGCACGACCGCGATGACTGATGTCGAGTTCTATGGCGAGGTCGCGCTGCTGCTGGCCAAGATCCGGTGTGGGCACACGAAAGCCGAATTGCCAGAGGCGTTGGCCGACTTTCGAGAAAGGAACGCGACCATGCTCCCCGTGCGTGTTCGTGTGTTCGGCGAGCGGCTATTTGTGTCAGCCAGCAATGGCGTTGGCGCGGACCAGATTGCCGTTGGCACCGAGATCCTCGGCATCAACGGGATCAGCGCGGCAGACATCATCACCAAACTCTCGCGGTTCGCTGCGGTGGACGGCTTCACCGATTTTTCGCGTGCGACGTTGCTCGAGCGCGATAGTGACTTGATCGGCTCCGATCTCGATCACTACTGGCCGATCGAATTCGGGTTTGCAAATGAGTGGACGTTGGCGCTCAAGAGCGCGGCAGGTGCGACGCGCACCGTGACGCTTGCTCCGCTGACCTTCGCCGAGTGGACGGCGCTCACCGGCGACGTGCCGCAGGTCGATTTTCGGAACGGGACGCGCTTCAAAATGCTCGATGACACGACGGCCGCGTTGACGATTCGCAGCTTCGTGAATTATCGCACGCCGGTGAATGTCGACTCGCTGTACTCATCGATGTTTTCGCCATTGAAAGCCAAGCATGTTCGTCACCTGATCATCGACCTGCGCGAGAACGGTGGTGGCTCCGACGAAGCGTCGGCAGGATTGATTCGTTATCTCGCCGACCGATCGATACAACCGCTGCGCACGGTTCGTCGCCGGACCATTCGTATCGACTCTGCACTCAGCACCGCATTCGATACATGGGGCGATCGCGCACAGATTTTTTCGCCGGCAGAATCGCTGTTCATGGCGCGCAACGACGGATGGTTTGTCGAGCGCGGTTCAGATGAGCAGCTGACGCCCTCACCAGTCGCTTTTGCGGGACGTGTGTCGGTGCTCGTCGGTCGTCGCAATCAATCAGGCACGACGATGCTGCTGGCCGTGTTGCAGGAGATGGGAGCGCGCACGCACAAACTGCGACTGGTTGGTGAAGAAACCGCAGGCAGCGCCGAGGGGCCGACAGCAGGTCAGATCCTGTTTTTGCGATTGCCCAACAGCGGCATCCGCGTACGGGTGCCGCTCGAGCGTTCCGACGTGAATGTCGCGGTGACTGTCTTCGGGATGGGTGTGTTTCCCGATATCGATGCGACGCAATCGCTGGCCGATTTTCGTGCTGGGGTCGATCGCGCGTTGCGCGTTGCGCGCACCATGCCCTGGACGCCTGTGGCATCGCTGCTCGCGCCGACGGTTGGTCTGATGCGCGGCGAGCTCGAATATCGCGACTATCGCAGTGGCGCCATCGTCAAACTTCCGACTTCGATGCACACATCGCCGATCGGCACCACAGGCGCGTTCCGCCAACGCACCATCTACGACGATGGACCGGGAAAGACCATCTATTCCACCGACGAAATTCGTGTTGATGGCAACCGGTGGATCGAGGGCGCGGGCACCGTCGAAGGAACCCCCGACACGACGCAATCGACGCTGCGCATCGTCTCACGTCGGCCAAGCGCGACGGGGCAATTGCTGGAGCTGCGCGGCTCTGGCACGGACGACAACAAGCGAGTCGAATTTCGCTACACCGTGACGCTGGGCCCCGGCCAATTCATCCGGAAGAAAGAGTTCAGGCAGGGCGCGAAGGAGTGGGAGTACCGACACACATATCGATTCAGTCGGGTGAGTTCCAAGTGAGAACAAAAGCGGGCGACCATCACTCGTCGCCCGCTTCACAAATCCTCAACGCCCGTCGTTAGAACCCCGGCTTTCCGCGCTGCTCCGCCGGCGGCGTGTCCTTGGTCGGCTTGGGCATCGTGTTCGGCATGTGCGACGTGCCGCGGTGGCACATCACGCACGTCGCCTTCGGGAAGTCGTCGTCCAGATCCTTCGTCTTCGCGAGATGCGTCTCGTTGATGATGCGCGTCATCTTCTCCATCTGCAGCGCGATTCCCTTGTTCTTCTTGTCGTCCTTGTCCCATTCCTTGGCGACATGACAACCAGTGCAGACGGCACCAAGTCCGCGTCCGTAATCCTCGTCCATCTTCTTGAGGAAATCCTTCGCAGGCATGTCCTTGAACAGCGTCACGTTCTTGAAAACAGTGCCGGCCGGCTGATCTTCCTTGCCTGCGATCTGTTGCATGATCTCGGCGATGGTCGCGACACGGATGGAGTCCTGCAGATACGGATTCGGACGCGCACGAGCCTGAGCCGAAAGC
>JBKJTE010000251.1:0-6756 GCA_046590495.1 Gemmatimonas sp.
CACAGGCCAGTCTCCACCCTGTTGAACGGACGGCAGCACGCGCAGCACGTCGGAATGCGCGCGCACGCGGGATAAAGCAATCTCGACAGGTGACGGACGACGCGCAAACCGGCAACACTGGGTCCCTCAGGGCAGGAAATAGTTGACGTGGTGCACCCGTCAGCAGCGATTGATTGTCGCGGGAGGCGGCGTACCCATTCGAACCCATCGTCGCGATGTACCGCGTGTCAAAGGCCCGACACCCAGTCCGTTGAAAGTTCCGTACGTCATGTCCCCCAACGGAACGCCGTCCATTGTCTGCGCGGTCTGCGCCGTTTGAAAACCGCGCATCGGGATGTGATTAGCCCACTCGTACATGCCGAAGCCGTCGACCCGCGCACTTCCACGACCGGTCACACCGGAGACGATGACCTGGCCGACGCTTTGTGCGTTGTCGCTCCCAGAAACGCGCGTCTGGCCCTGAAGCCGTGCTGGGAGCAGCGCGACGCCGCGCTGGAATACGCGGCAAATGAGCGGAACGGAGGCATTCGCGGAACCGTGATGAGGCGATCGGATACAACTAACCACTCCCATGATGCGGCGTGCTGGTGGTGAAACGGTTGCGACGCGGTCGCGGGCTCGTCACAGAAGGAAAGGCCAGTGTCATATTTCGATCACGATCGGGGGCGATGTCCCCGTGTGAAGAACAGCTCATCTGATGGGAATTCCCGCTGGAGCGGACATGGCAGACGAAGGAACGGCAGCGGCGGCAGGTGGAGACGGTGCGATGCCAGACGGCGTCATGCCGACGGAACTGCCGGTCGCATCGGCGAACGAATTAGCGAAGCTTGAAAAAGCCCGCATGGAGCTGCTGCGACTGCATCGTGCGCTGCTCGAGACCGAGCGGGTTCGCTTTGAGAAGGTGCGCGGCCGCATCGCGAACAACAGCGCATTTTTGCAGCTGGTGATCAACGACCCGTGGTTTGATTGGCTGCGGCCGATGGCGCAGTTGGTGCTGCTGATCGACGAACGCACCAGCGACAAGAAATCGCCGTTAGGGAGTGCCGAAGCAGTGTCGCTCTTCGAGCGGGCGCGCGGATTGCTGCGCGCCGACGCGGAAGGAGACGCGTTTCAGCGGCTGTTCGCGGAGTCGGTGCAGACGTCCCCTACGCTCGCGGTTCTGGCGCGCCAGGTCGCCGCGAGTCTTGGGAGTTGAACGTGACGCTGAATGTGAAGTTGTAGCTGATTGTCGTCGGCTGAGCCCATGCCCAGCGCATCCGAGGTGCTGATCGCACGACTGGTCGATTTGAGCAATCCAATCGTCCCGAGTGCTGGACGCGCGCCGGTTTCGCTGCCATCCTGATGAGAATGCGTCGCCTGATTCCACGCGTGCTCCTGCTTTCTGCAGCACTGACGATCGGCACCGCCTGCACGTCGGCGACGCCGGTTCGGCCACGTATTTCCCTGGCGCAACAGCAGCAGTCGTACGCCGCCCAGTTTGATTTTCTCTGGGAGCGCTTCCAGGTGCTCTATCCGTCATTCGCGTACAAAGGCGTTGACTGGAAGGGGCAGCGTACGACCTATCGTCCGCGTGCTGTACGCGCGCGTTCGCAGGATGAATTCATCGCCGTCACGCGTGAGATGCTCGAACCGCTGCGCGACCTGCATGTGTGGTTTGTCGATCCGCGCGGTGAAGTGGTGCCGACGTTCCGCCCGTCGACGTCGGCAAACTTCGACCGCGCGCGATGGGAGCGGGCATTGCGTGACGCGACGCCGGTGTCGCGTGGGGGCAGCGCCGTCGAGGCGACGGTCGGAGGGTATGCGTACCTGTTCATCGGATCGTGGAAAGCGCCCACCGATGCGACAACGCTCGATCTCGCACTGGCCCGCA
Source organism: Gemmatimonas sp. (assembly GCA_046590495.1). GTDB lineage: Bacteria > Gemmatimonadota > Gemmatimonadetes > Gemmatimonadales > Gemmatimonadaceae > Gemmatimonas. Next base: position 1,871 of record JBKJTE010000251.1, read on the forward strand.
TGCGCGATGCGCCGGGGCTCATCATCGATGTGCGCGCCAATGGCGGCGGCAGCGATGCAACGGCGCTGGCCATCGTGTCGCGATTCACGCAGCGTCCGCTCATCGCGTCGTATGTCCAAGTACGCAACGGACCGGCAGTGACCGACCTCGATACGCCGATTGCGCGCGTGGTCTCACCGCGCGGACCGTGGCAGTTCACGCGTCCCGTGGTTGTCATTGCGGGACGCGCCGGCTTCAGCGCAACGGAAAGCTTTGTCGCCGCGATGCGCATGCTCCCCAACGTCATGGTCATCGGTGACACGACCGGCGGTGCGAGCGGCAATCCGGCAACGTTCGCGCTTGCGAACGGATGGCAGTTCACCGTGCCTCGCTGGCTCGAGTTCACTCCGGATCGTCAGCCGATCGAAGGACGGGGTGTGGCACCGCAGGTCGCGATTCCGTGGTCGCCGTCTTCGTACGACAGCGAGCGCGACCCCCTCATCGACGCGGCCGTCGGCATGCTCGGCGAGCGGAACGGGCTCTATCGCATGGCGCCCGCGATCGACGGACCGCCAGTTGCACCGGGGAACGGTCCGGCCTCGCGTGGGCTACCGGGCGGTTCGGCCGAGAGCGTGCGGGGCAGCGGACGTGGCCGCTGAGGTGCCCCCGTCCCCTGTGACGGAAAACACGCCGGTCTGGGATGACGCTCGCTGGACGCCACTTCCGGCGCTCGACGGCGACGCGAGTTGCGGCACCTGCGTTATCGGGTTGGGCGGCTCCGGACTTACCGTCATCGAAGAACTCCTGGCGCGCGGCGAAGACGTCATTGCGCTGGACGCGGCCGATGTGGCCTCTGGCGCAGCGGGAAGAAATGGCGGGTTCCTGCTCGCCGGCGCGTACGACTTCTATCACGACGCGGTTCGGCTCCATGGACGCGAACGTGCGCGTGCGATCTACCGTGCAACGCTGGGCGAAATCCATCGCATCGCCGAGGCGGCGCCCGGCACGGTGCGATTTGTCGGCTCGCGTCGGATCGCGGCGACGGCCGCCGAGATCGACGATTGCCGGGTGCAGATGAGTGCGATGTGCGCCGATGATCTGGCGTGCGAGTGGTATGAGGGAGAGGATGGCGTTGGGCTCAACATTCCTGTGGACGCGGCATTCAATCCGCTCGCGCGCTGCCGCATGCTGGCCAAGCGAGCCATGGAAGGTGGTGCGCGTCTGTTCGCGCGCACGGCGGTCACCGGGTTGGCTGCTGGGCGCGTCGAGACGGCAAACGGCACGGTGCACTGCCAACGCATCATTGTGGCCGTAGACGGGCGTCTGGAGGTGCTGCTGCCCGAGTTGGTGGGGCGTGTGCGGACCGCGCGGCTGCAGATGCTGGCGACCGCGCCGACCGCCGAACGCGTCGTCCCCTGTCCGATGTACTACCGCGAAGGGTACGAGTACTGGCAGCAGACGCCCGACGGTTCGATCGCCATCGGTGGGTTTCGCGACAAGGCCGGGCCGACGGAGTGGAGCACGGATGCGCGTCCCACTGCGCCCGTGCAGGCGATGCTCGAATCGTTCGTGCGCGAGCACTTGGGGGTGTACGCGCCGATCACGCACCGCTGGGCGGCGTGCGCTGCCTTCTCCGACAACGGTCTTCCGGTTCTCGAGCGCGTTCGGGACGACGTCTGGGCGATCGGCGCGTACAGCGGCACCGGCAACGTTATTGGCGCGCTGTGCGGGCGCGCGGTCGTTGCCCTCGCCCTCGACGGCGATCGCGCCCCCGCCCAAGTGCTTGTAGGCTCCGTCGGCGGGTAGATTGCGGGGCAGGGTCTGATCCCTGCATACCCGAAACCCGAACTCAACACTCACGACTCACGACTCACCACAGAGCGGTTTGTCGTTCGAGTCGCCCCCCGTCGCTCCGCCCCCGTGAAATTCTGCCCACTCCGCGCCGCTCGTCGCGGTGCGTTGTTGCTGTCGGTCGCGCTTATGTCGCTGACGACTGTGGTATCGTTGTCCGCCCAGGGGTCGCAGTCCAAAGCGCCCCCGCCGATGCGCGCGCCAAAGCTGCCGCCGCTTCCGAAAACGCCACGCGTTCCCGATACGTTCGAGGAACTCTTTGCTTACCGAGATATCCGCGCAAAAGCAGCGCTCGACTATCTGCGCTGCATGCAGTCGACGGTGACTGCGCTGCGAACCGGCGAACTCGGTCGCGTGCCCACCGCCTGGTCGATCACCTGTGTGCAGCAGGGCAACGAGTGGCGCGGCGTTTTTGGGGAGCTCACCGACAGCACGCGAGGAATGCGGGTGCATCTGCAGTACGCCCTCCGCGGTAACGGCACGATTGTCAAAGACGCGATCGATACCGGGCGCGTGAACGGAACGGCGCGGGCGCTCTTGCGCGGACTGTCCGCACCGTTGGCGCACTCCCCGACGACAGAATTTGTGCCGATCGCACTCCCACAGGCCGGCTACGTCGAGGTGTGGTTCATTCCGCTGCCCGGCAATCCCACCCGCGTGGTGATTGGCGGCGATTCGCTCATTCAGATGAGCAGCGACGGTATGCGCGAACTTGGCCACAGCCGCACAACGCCAGCGGTGCGCACGCTGGCAATCGAACCGAACGGACCCTCATACACGCTACAGAGTACGGAAGAACGCGTGCCGTTGCTCAGCGAGTTCGTGATTGCGCACATGGCACTCGGCCTCGTGCCCGAAGTACATATTCGCACCTACCAGTACGACTCGGTCATCACGCGCACGTCAGCCACGTGGACGCACACGCGTCGCTGATTGCTCTCGCGATGTTGCGCATGATTTGTCTCATGATGTCTTTCACGATTCCTCGATGACCTTCGGACTCCGGCCACTGCTCATGGCTTCGCTGCTCACGCTCTACTGGCATCGCCCACAGGCGGCGAATGCGGACAACGTGCTGGCCCCCTGTCCTGATACACCAAACTGCGTCTCGACCGAAGCGACGCGTGACTCGCAACGCATCCCGACGGTCGCGTTTTCCGATACTCCGGCTGCGGCCCTCGTGCGCGCCCGCGCCGCGCTGCTCGCCGAACCTCGCAGCACCGTGACTGTCGAGCGCGACGGGTACGTGCGCGGGGAATGCCGCAGTCTTGTGTTCCGTTTTGTGGATGACGTCGACATCGTGGTCGACCCGATCGGACATCTCTTCCGGTTTCGTTCGGCGTCGCGCGTGGGGCGCAGCGATATGGGCGCGAACCGACATCGCATCGAACGAATTGCCGCGCGTCTGCGCGCAACAACCGGCGCATGACGCAGATGCCTTCATCGTCACCGTCCGTGCACATCCGGTCCGCGCAGCCGGCCGATGTCCCGCTCATTCGCGAGCTGATCGAGGGACTCGCCACGTACGAAAAGTTGCGACATGAGTGCGTTGCCACCGACGAACTCCTGCACTCGGCGCTGTTCGGCGTGCGTCCGTATGCCGAAGTGGTGATCGCTGAGCATGACAACGGTGCCGCAGGCTTCGCACTCTTCTTTCATAATTTTTCGACCTTCCTTGCGCGACCGGGGATCTATCTCGAAGATCTGTTCGTGCTGCCTGCCTACCGCGGGCATGGTGTCGGGAAAGCGTTGTTACAGCATCTGGCGACGCTGGCGGTTGAACGGCACTGCGGTCGGCTTGAATGGTCGGTGCTCGACTGGAACGTCGATGCGATCGGATTTTACGAGTCGCTGGGCGCACGACGGCAGGATGAGTGGACGGTGTACCGCGTCACGGGAGATGCCCTGACGCTGCTCGCAAACGGCGACGCGACAGAGGGGTCGAAAGATGAGTGACGAATTCGGGAAGGCTACGACGCGACGTGACATGCTGCGTCTGCTCGCCGCCGGTGTCGCGGGCGGAACGTTGTTGCCCTCGTTGGTCTCGGCCAATCCGCGCGACGATGGCGTGTTTGCCGACAGTCGCCGCATAAAGCGCATCGGGCTGCAACTGTACACGGTGCGCGGTCAGCTGGCGAAGGATGTCGAAGGGACGATTGCTGCGGTTGCCGCGGCCGGCATCACCGAGTTGGAGTTCGCGGGCTACTACAACAAAGACGCGGCGTGGTGGAAGGCGCTGCTGAAAAAGCACCGACTGACCGCGCCGTCGGCCCATATGCCACTCCCGGCGACCGATGCAGATTGGGACAAGCAATTCGCGACGGCGAATGCGATGGGGCATCGGATCGTGATCATGCCGTTTCTCATGCCCGATCAGCGCAAGACGAAAGACGACTGGAAACGCATTGCCGATCGTCTCAACGTGGCGGGCAAGAAGGCGAAGGCGGCCGGACTCGAGTTCGGCTATCACAATCACGACTTCGAATTTGCGCCAATCGATGACACCACCGGCTGGGAGATCATCACCACGCAAACCGATCGCTCGCTTGTGCACCTCGAGGTCGATCTCTATTGGGCCACCAAGGCTGGTCAGGATCCGATCGCGATCATGGAGAAGTGGTCGGGTCGCGTGACGTGCGTGCATGTGAAGGACATGGGTCCGGCACCAGCGCGTGACTTTGCCGACGTCGGCGCCGGCTCGATCGACTTCAAAACGATTCTGGCGAAGGGCCGCACAATGGGGCTCAAGCACTGGTTCATTGAGCGCGATGTCTCACCCGATCCACTCGCGTCGGTCAAGATCAGCGCCGCTGCGATGAAGAAGCTGTAGTGGGAGTCGAGCTGCGGTACACCGTTGCGGCTACCCTCATCGCTGCAACGGTTGGCGTCACGGGTGACGCGCGGGCGCAGCGTGCGACGATTGCCCCGTCCGTGCGTTCGTACGTCTCCATCGACACATCGATTGTTGCACTGACGAACGTGCGCGTCATCGATGGCACCGGCGCGGCGCCGCGTGAGGGACAGACGCTCATCGTCCGAGACGGTCGGATCGCGGC
>JBKJTE010000003.1:0-8453 GCA_046590495.1 Gemmatimonas sp.
AGCGCCGTCGGATGAAGCCTCCAGCCGTTCGCGGCGCGCTCAATCAACGCGCCATCAGGCCATTGTAACGCGGGCGACAGGAGTCGCACACTCAGGTGCGTCGTTGTCCAGCTGAAAGCCGCAACGAGCAGCAACTTGGTGAAAATGCCCGCGATCTGACTCAACGTCCCGGCTGAGAGATCAGAAATCGAATCATTGAGTCTATAAAACGGACGACGGCCGAGCCGCGTGAAGAGCAGCTCGACCGCAATCAACAGAAAGAACAACGGGATCGACGCCTGAATGATTTCCATGCGCCTGGATCTCCCTGGGTCAGACCGCGACTACTGCTCCTTCGGGAGCAGACGTATCGAGCACGCCTTCCCAACGCGCCATCACGGCCGTCGCCAAGCAGTTGCCGAGCAGGTTCACCGACGTGCGCGCCATATCCATGATCGCGTCGACACCGAGAATGACGGCGATCCCTTCGAGCGGGAGGCCAAACTGCGCCAATGCGCCGGAGAGAATTACGAGCGATGCGCGCGGGACTGCGGCGACACCTTTGGACGTGAGCATCAACGTCAGCATCATCAGCAGCTGCTGACTGAGCGGCATGTCGATACCTGCCGCCTGTGCGACGAACACGGATGCAATCGCGAGATACAGTGTCGAGCCGTCGAGATTGAACGAGTAGCCCGTGGGCAACACGAACGACACGATGCGACGCGGCACACCGAACTTCTCCATCGCCTGCATCGCCTGCGGGAAAGCGGCTTCGCTCGATGCGGTGGTGAAGGCGATGAGCCATGGCTCCCGCACGGCACGCCAGAATCGGCCGAGCGGAATGCGCATGAGCAGCGCGACCGGGATGAGCACGGCAACGACAAAGATGATCAGCGACACGTAGAGCGTGCCGACCAGTTTGGCGAGGTTGAGCATCACGCCCAGCCCGCTCTTGCCCACGGTAACGCCGATGGCTGCACCGATACCGATTGGCGCGTAGGCCATCACGATGCCGACGAACTTGAACATCACGTCGCTCAACGACTGCAACCAGTCGAGCATGACCACTTTCGACTTTCCTTCGACCCGCGCCAGTGCGACGGCGAACAGGATTGCAAAGAACACGATCTGCAACACTTCGTTGTTGGCCGCGGCCTCAAAGAAGCTTTGCGGCACCGTGTGTTCGAGCACACTCGCAAACGTCGGCGTCTTAGTGGCCAACGCCTTGAACTCTTCGCCGCCCGTCGCCGACAGTTGTACGCCGACGCCGGGCTTCACGAGATTCACCGCCACCAGTCCGATCACCAACGCCAACGTGGTCACGATCTCGAAATAGATGATCGATCGCAACGCGAGCTTCCCCACTTTCTTCATGTCGTCGCCGTGACCTGCAATACCGACGACGAGTGTGCTGAAGAGCAGCGGAACGATCAAGGACTTGATCATCCGCAGGAAAATGTTGGCGAACGGCTTCAGGTTTTGCGAGAACTCAGGTGCCTGCCATCCGATCAGGATGCCAATCACCATCGCGATCACGATCCACTGCGAGAAGCCGATACCGAGGAAGCCGCGACGGGCGGGGGCGGGGGTCGCCTGCGAGTTGGCCATCGTTGGTCCGGTTAGATGAACAACGGTGCCAACACGAGCGTAATCGTCGACAACAACTTGATCAGCACGTGCAACGACGGACCGGCCGTATCCTTGAACGGATCGCCAACGGTGTCGCCGACGACAGCGGCTTTGTGTGCATCAGACTTCTTACCGCCGTAGACGCCAGTCTCGATGTACTTCTTGGCGTTGTCCCACGCGCCGCCGCCGTTGTTCAGGAAGCCGGCCATGAGAATACCAACGACTGTCGCAATCATCAAAAAGCCGGCAACGGCCTCAGCGCCGAGGTGTTCATCCGGCGAGCTGAGCGCCTTGAAGACCAGACCGACGCCGATCGGGAACGCGAGCACGAGGAAACCGGGGAGCACCATCGCCTTGAGGGCGCCCACCGTGACGATGTCGACGCACTTGGCATAGTCCGGCTCTTCGGTGCCCAGCATGATCCCCGGACGCTCCTTGAACTGGCGACGCACTTCGGTGATGACGCTTTGCGCAGCCTTGGATACGGCCGTCATCGCCAATGAAGAGAACCAGAACACGAGCATGCCGCCGATCAGCGCGCTGACAAACACCTGCGGCTTGCTGAGATCGACGTGCAGCGCCTGTCCCGTGTAGTTCTTCACTTCGTCGAGATACGCCGAGAAGAGCAAGAAGGCCGCGAGTGCTGCGGAACCGATCGCATAGCCCTTGGTCAGCGCTTTCGTGGTGTTACCGACTGCGTCGAGCTTGTCCGTCTTGTTGCGAATGGCTTCCGGCTGCTTGGACATCTCGACGATGCCGCCCGCGTTGTCCGTAATCGGTCCGAACACATCCATCGCGAGGATGTAACCAGCCGTGCCGAGCATGCCCATCGTGGCGACGGCCGTGCCGAACAGGCCACCCGCCGGTGCGCCGTCAATCATGATCCCGCTCGACCGTCCAAGCATGAAGCTGCCGACGAGTGCGATCGCGATCGTGAACACCGGCAACACGGTCGACTCCATGCCGACCGACAAGCCCATGATGATGTTCGTTGCGGGACCGGTCTGCGATGCTTCAGCGATCGACAGCACCGGGCGGTAGCGGTACTCGGTGTAGTACTGCGTGATGAACACAAACGCGATTGACGTGACAACACCGATCATCGCGCAGCCGAAGTAGTGGAGCCAAGCATCGGGTGCGTCCGGCGTGACGAGGAGCCACTTGCAGGCAAAGAAGATCGCGACGCTCACCAGTGCCGCGGTGATGTAGTAGCCGCGATTGAGCGCCTTCATCGGGTCCGCGTCTTCGGTCGTGCTCACCGACATAACGCCGACGATAGAGCACACCAGGCCGAGCGCGCCAATGACCAGTGGGAACAGAATGCCAGCAACGCCGAACGACTTGAAGAGGAGCACGCCGAGAATCATCGCGCCGATGTTTTCCGCCGCCGTCGATTCAAACAGGTCAGCACCACGACCGGCACAGTCGCCGACGTTGTCACCAACGAGGTCGGCGATCACGGCTGGGTTGCGCGGATCGTCTTCAGGAATACCCGCTTCAACCTTGCCGACCAGGTCAGCGCCGACGTCTGCGGCCTTGGTGTAGATGCCGCCGCCGAGCTGTGCAAACAGTGCGACAAACGATGCGCCGAATCCGTAGCCGACAATCAGGAACGGAATCTTGGTCGCCCACACATTGGGATCCATCCCGGCCGGCATCAGCACCGAAATCAGTGCGAACAAACCACCGACTCCGAGCAGCGACATCGAGACCGTGAACAGGCCGGAGACTGCACCGCCGCGCAACGCGGTCTGCAGTGCGGCGTTCAACGACGTCATGGCCGCCGCAGCAACGCGAATATTTGTACGGATGGAAACCCACATGCCGCCGTACCCTGCGATCCCTGACGACAGCGCGCCAAGCAGGAACGAAAGCACGATGAACATCGCGAACACCTTCGGGTCATCGACCGGATCGGTCGCGTTGTGCGAACGAATCAGCCCGTAGCCGACGCCGAGCACCACTGCGACAAGCACAGCGAGCATCGCGATCGTCTTGTTCTGTCGGGCCAGATACGCTTCGGCACCGACCTGAATCGCGTCGGAGATCTTTCGCATCGCGGGAGTTCCCGTGCCCCGCGCGAGCACCCAACGCGCCAGGAACACTGCGAAGACGAGAGCGAAGACGCTCCCACCGAGAATGATCGAGAGCAACACGGACTGGGACGCAGCAATCATGATCTGGACACTCGCCAGGTGGAGTAAACGAGAACGCCGAGTTGGACGTCGACCAGCCTCGCGCGGAACTACTTGCGGGTTGGGTCGGCGTCAGCGGGAAGGAATGGTTCGATCACGCCGTTGCGCGGGCGCGAGTCGCTGCGATGGTGGACGCTGTAACGAGAACGCCCGGCGCAGAACACGGGCAAGCTACAGGAGCGCACAATACAGAGCCAGCCTCGACGGAAAACACACGTCGATCACCGACCAGATTGCGGCGGGCTCGCTTAAAGCGAGTAGGTAATCTCAGCTTTCGCGCGCACTGGGACGCCCAAGGCGTTCACGGCAGGGCGGAAGCGGATAGCGGCAAGCGCGTCGCGCAGCTTGCGGTTGTACGAGCCATCACGTGTTGGCGGGAACTGCAGGTCGAGCACCTTCCCCGTCGAGTCAACGTCAAAAACAACCACGATCGTTCCGCGGGCCTTCGACGGCACTGGTATGGGCGGCAAGAACAGCTCTGTAGGCGCGGGAGGATACACCGTGCCAGGGCCCCCTCCGGTGCCTGGCCCCACCGCACTCCCCTTCCCTGTGCCGATCCCCGATCCGATTCCGCCGCCGCTGCCCGGCCCGGCGCCTGCGCTTCCATCAGTCCCCGAACCGCCACCAGTACCAACCACAGCCGATTTCACCTCGCCCGCGTCTGGTGTGGGCTTGGCCGGCGTGGGAGTCGGAGGCTGTGGCGTTGGTGTCGGCGGAACGGGTACGGGCGGCGGCACGATCGGCTTGATCTCGGGCGGCTTGATCGGCGTCACAATCGGGGGCGCCACGGGCTGCGGTACCGGTGCGACGTTCACAAACTGAATTCGTTCAGTCTTGGCTCCGCCTGTCCCACGACTGCCGCCACCGCCGCCACCAACGGGCCCAGGGCCGCCGGCACCCAACACTTCCTGCAGCAGCTCGGGGGATGTGAATGGCACGATGAGCAGCAGGATCACGAGCAGGTGCGCGACCACAGAGATGATGAAGCTCTGAGTGCGCCGGTCGCGCGCGAGCGGAATGCCGATGGGCGGACGGTAAGGCGGGCGCCCGGACTTGGGCGTCGGCGCTCCGTCGAACTCAGCTCCGTGGGTTGGCAATGGATCGTTGACCATGCGCGAGTTGACGATGCGAGAGGGCAAAAGTGGGTGTACCGACGAACTGCTCCGACACCCACAACAACAACACCTGAGCGGCGCGATCACCGATGCGCCACACCCGTAACGTAGTACGGCGGACGAGCCCGTAAGGTTCGTCCGCCGTCTGCGCAGCGAACCGGAATGTACTACCCGGTCACCACTGGAAAGATCATCCCACCTGCATCACTTCGGCGGGACGCCGATAACCTTGACGCCAGCACCGCGCGCCTGGTCCATCGCCCACACGACATAACTGTACTTCACCGTGGTATCACCCTTCACGAAGATCACCTTTTCCGGACGCGGATCGTAGATGGTCTTGAGACGCGCAGCCAACGCCGCCTTTTCGACCGGTTCTTTGTTGATCGCGTACTTATCGTCGGGCAACACTTCGAGCACGATCTGGTCAGGGATCACATTGCTCGGCGGCTGCGGCGTTGGATCAGGTAGCTGCGTGTCGATCGCCTTGCGGCTCATGGGGATGATCATCATGAAGATGACCAGGAGCACGAGCAGCACGTCGATCATCGGTGTGACGTTCGGCTCGTTGTTGAGCTTGCTCCCTCCCCCTCCGGCAGACATGCTCATTTTGCGCTCCCGATCTTGAGCCGGTCGCTTTCGACGAGGGATTCTGTGCCGGGCAGCTGTTCGGTGATCAGCGCGGCCACGCGCACCCCCGACTTGGACAGCCGGTCCAGTGCATCCACGACTTTGAGATACTGCAGGTCCTTATGGGCCTTGACGTACATGATGTAGTCATCGCGCGGCTGGCCGAAGATCTGTTTGACGAGCGTCTCGAGATCCTCGTTCCGCACCGGCTTTTTGTTCAGATAGTACCGACCCTGATCGTCGATACCGAGCACCTGATCACCGTCTTCTTCCGGATGGGTCTTGAGATTCTGACCGTCGGGAGGAACCGCCTTGAAGCCCGCGTTGATCTGCGGCACGACGATCATGAAGATGACGAGGAGCACGAGCATCACGTCGATCATGGGGGTGACGTTCGGCTCGGCTTTTACGCCGCCACCGCCGCCTGCGCTCATACCCATATCGCAACACTCCTATCGTTACGTCGCAGTCGCTGCGCCTCGAGAGAGGCGCACACGACGCAACCGGTTCGTTCCGTACGTAGCAGACTACTGCGAGATCGACTGACCACCGGCGGTGTTGAACTCACGCGTGAAGCGCGAGCGACCGAATTCACCAGACACGCCCTTGATGAGGTAGTCGATCATTTCCTTCGACGTGTACGTCATCTCGGCCGTGAGGTTGTCGATCTTCGTCTGGAAGTAGTTGAACGCCCACACGGCCGGAATGGCGACGCCGATTCCGATGGCCGTTGTGATAAGCGCCTCGGCGACACCGCCGGCAATGGCGGAGATACCACCAGCGCCCGACGTGGCCATGCCGGTGAACGAGTTGACGATACCCATCGTGGTTCCGAGCAGCCCGACGAATGGCGCGGTCGCACCGACCGTCGCGAGAATGCCCGTGCCACGCTTCATGTCGACGACGGTCATGAGCATTTCGCGCTCAACCGCACGCTCAGCCGAGTTGATGTCGGCCACCGTGACAGATCCGTCCTGAATGAGCGGACGGATTTCACCAAGCGCACCGCCGAGCACCCGGGCCACATGCGACTTCTTGTACCCTTCGGCCAGCTTGATCGCTTCGTTCAGATTGTCTTCTTCCAGAAACTGTGAGAACTCGGGCGCGAACTTACGCGTCTCTGCCTGGCCCTTTCGCAGCGCCCACCACTTCGAGATGAGCACAGTGAACGAGAAGGCGGACATACCAAGGAGCGTGAAGACGATGCCCTTGGCGAACCAACCCATCGACTGATACAGGCCAAGAATTGAAGTTTCCATCGACGAACCTCCGAGTAGCTGCGGTTGAGAATCTTAGCGATTCAGCGAGAACTGGAACGGCTGCTGCACGAGCTGCTTCACTTTGCGACCGCCCACTTCTGCGGGCAGGAACTTCATGCGTGTCAGCGCGTTCTTGACCGAAGTCGAAAACAGGTCGTTGTCGGTCTTGAGCACCTTGAAGGTGGACATCTCCGCGCGACCGGTGGTGTCGACTACGAACTGTGCGAGCACAGTTCCTTCGATGCCCGCGGAGCGAAGCATGTCCGGGTAGGACGGACCCGTAGCGCCCGGCGCCATCACCACAGGCTTTTCGACCTGAAAGTCAAAGTACGGCTGGTCGCCCTGCGGAACCGGGCCTTTACCACCTTCGACGCCCTTGGCCACACCACCAGCGACACCCTTACCCGAGAAGTCGGCTTCGTCGGTAACCTTCTTGGAGAGGTCGATGTCGGGGATGATGTTCGGGATTTCGATCGGCGCTGACAGCACCTGAAATCCCTTCGGCGGAGGCGGCGCCGCAACCGCGTCCGGCGGTGGGGGTGGCTTGTCCGGTTCGGGTGGCTTGGGTTCGTCCTTTTTCACCTCGACGAAGTCAACCTTTTCTTCCTTCGTCTTCTCGTCTTTAATGCCGGCGTTGGCCGTCACGATCACGAGAGCCGTGACGACCGCGGCATGAAACACGATGGAGAAGACTGACCCACCCAAGCGTTTCTGGGTCTTTGCCTTCGATTCAACCAGATTGTTAAACATCGGGCTTGTCCGGGTACGGGTCGCAGAGCCCGGAGATCCTCCCCGGGACTGACTCATGCGATTCTACCGCAGCACCATGATGGAGCAATGGCGAAAAGATTAGGGTTGGATTAATCCGCGGTTAGCATTCCCTCACCGATCGGGAGCTCATCGGTGATTGCGACCTCAGGTGTGCCCGCAACAGGCAATGTCACGGTGAACGTGCTGCCACGCCCAAGCCTCGACTGAACGCTGAGCGTGCCCCCGTGTGCCTGCGCAATCCACTGGCAGATCGCGAGACCGAGACCAAATCCGCCGCGCTCCGATGCGCGCGAACGCACCCGGTCGGCGCGCCAGAATCTTTCGAAGACATACGGCAGATCTGCCGCGGCAATGCCGATACCGGTGTCGCGCACGGCGAGTGACACCTGATCACCAGCGCGGATCAGCGTGATCTCAACACGACCGCCTCGCGGCGTGTATTTGATCGCGTTTGTCACCAGGTTCAGAAACAGCTGACGAAGCCGCGTGAGATCCCCCGACACCTCGACCTCTTCGATGACCGGTGCATCGATGATCAGGCCCGGTTCTTCGCCAAGCAGACGCGCGGTCTCAACAACCTCACGTGCGATGGGCGCCAGCTCCACCGGCTCGCAATGCAAATCGAACCGCCCTTCGTCAGCACGGGCAAGCGTCAACAGTGAATCGACGAGATCCGCCATTCGGGTCAACTCCTGCAGCGCTTCCTCCAGCGCGACCGCCTGCTCGGTCCCGGTCGACGCGGGCGACATCGCACTTTCGACATCAGCGCGCATCACCGTCAGCGGGGTCTTGAGCTCATGACTCGCGTCGGCAGTGAACCGTCGCAACGCACCGAAGGACGTTTCCAGTCGCTCGATCATGGCGTTCAACGT
>JBKJTE010000029.1:0-64795 GCA_046590495.1 Gemmatimonas sp.
GACGATCACCTTCGATCGCCTTGAAGTCGTTGAGCGTCATGATGCCGTGCGCGCCGACGGAGTACACACCGGCAAGCAGCAGGATTGGCCAGGGCGGAATGCGATTGTCGAGCATCACACCTGCGCCGACAACCCAAGCGAGTCCTTCGTAGGTAAAGCCGACCGCCGCGTTGCCGAACCATCCGTTCTGCTTTAGTCGGACGGGAGGCGCGCTATAGGCCCACGAGAAAAGCAGCGCAACAGCAACTGCACCAACACCGAATGCGCCGAGTGGCAGGGCAGCGAGCAGCGAGAGCGCGGTCCAGAATATCGCGAGGCCTAGCCCCCAGCGCCCGGGGATGCGTCCCGACGGAATCGGGCGCTTGGGTTCGTTGATCGCATCGACGTGACGGTCGAACCAATCATTCACCGCCTGACTCGAAGCGCAGACGAGCGGGCCCGTGATGCAGATTCCGAGTGCCAGAAGCGGTAGTCGCTCGCTGATGGCAACTCCTGCCGAAATCGCGCCGCAACTAAACGCCCACATCGGCGGAAACCACGTCACCGGCTTGAGCAGTGTCAGGACCGCTTTGGGGTCTGGCCGCCGAGGGGCCACTCGTAAAGGTAAGCTGACGCTCATGGTGTCCAGTTTAGTTTACAGTACTGAAATGCAACAGAGAATTTTTTGCCTCTCTGCGAAATTTCGACTGTTAGCTGACCGGCTCTTCGTCTCGGTCGGTGCCTGGGGAGACAAGACGGTGCCTTCGTAGCTTGACGTACAGGCTCTGTCGGCTGACGCCGAGGACTTCAGCGGCCGAGGTTCGGTTGTCGTTGGTGAGGTCGAGGGCCGCTTCTATGAAGTGCCGTTCGACCAGGTCAACGGTGTCGCGCACCAGGTCGCGCAACGAGACTCGTCCTACCAGCGAGGTCAACTCTTCGACCGCTCTGGTCAGATCGCGAGCGCCGGCCGGGGTACTGGCGAGGCGCCGCCCGATATCGCGCAGTGTGAAGCCGATGCACGGCTCTTCACCCTCCGGGACCCAGACCGCCGAGACTTCCACTTCACTTTGACCGCCGTGGGCACCGCGAGCCGCCGTTCCGATCAGCCGAACGGCGCCGTTTTTCTTGAGCATGCTCAGGAAGACTGGAAAATCGGCGCCGGGGCGACCGATCCAGTTGCCGAACGGCTGTCCACGGACCTGATCCTGACTGGCCAACTCCGTGATATCGAGGAACGCACGATTGGCCGTCAGCACGACTCCATCGAGATCGGTCACAGCAAATCCGTCGGGCGACCGCTCGATCAGATCGAGGAGTCGCGCCGGCGATCCGGCTGTCGCCTCAGGAGACGCCGCTTCAGTGGGCGAAAGGCGAACCAGAAGCAACGTCGCCGATTCCTGACGGAAACAGGACGCCGACGCATGGTAGGTGCGCTCGTTGCCGGTGATCGCGATCGTGATATCGCCAGCTCGGCCGGCGCTCCGGGCCGTCGACAATAGAGTCTCGATCGCGCGGGTGCTTCCGGCGGCGACACCAAACGGAAACGTCCGGCCGATCAGCCGATCTGGGGACTCGCCGAACATCGTCCCGGCAGCGCCGTTCGCGTCGAGCACTTTCAGTGTTGTCGCATCGACGACGAGGATGCCATCGCTCGCGAGCTGAAAGAGCAGGCGGTAGCGCGTTTCGACGTGACGGAGCCGCCAGTAGTCGCGTTCCATCGACTGCTGTGCTTCGACCAGTCGCTGTTGCAACGCGGAGACGTAACGCATGTCGCGCCCGACGGCGACGATTTCGCCGGCCTTGCCAAGGCGGAGCGTGGTGTATGAAAACGGGACCTCAACCCCATCGGTGACGGTGTGGTTGACCTGTCTCCGCTTGGACATGCCGCTGGTGGCCGCTTCCCGTAGCAGCGACTCGATCTTGAGCTTCGTGTCAGCGGTTACGGTGTCGACCCAAGGCTGGCCGACCCAAAGTTTCGTGTCGGCGAACTGCGCTTCGGCGCCGCTGACGGCTACGTCGCGAATGACTCCTGCGCTGTCCATGACCAGCGCGATGTCGCCCGCGACGGCGAGCAGCGCGGCCGCCGACCGTGCATCCAGATCACCGAAAACGGGGTCACTCGCGTCGAACGGCTTCACTGAGCTCGCCATGGCCACTGATTCCCTCCCGCATGTTGCCGAGAGGAGATGTGGAGGCGGTGGCAGCGAGCAATGCACGAGCGATCACTGGCGCTTCGCGGGCGTCGACTGCGTACGCGTCGGCGCCGACACGCGAGACCATGTCCCGATCGTCGACGAAGACTTTGCCGCCAACCATTACCCGCACGTTTGGGTTGCGCGATGACGACCGGAGACGACGAATCTCCCGTTTCAGCGTCGAGAGGCGGTTTTCGCAGCCGACAGAGAACCCGATGACGTCGAACCATTCGGAGGAAACCATAGCCAACAGGTCCGCTTCAGTCCATGGCGCACCGACCAGCACGCGCCATCCATCGCGGAGCATGAATTCAGCGACGATGATTGCGCCGAGGGTGTGCTGCTCGCCCGGGACGCAGGTGAGCAGCACGTTGCCGACCGTTTCGAGGCGACCCGCGTCGGCGAGAAACACCTGCGACAGGTCGCGCAGAAGGCGCTGGATACGTCCCATCGCCACCGTCACTTCGACGAAATCGCATTCGTCGGAGTCCCAAAGGGTGCCCAGTCGTCGTGCGGTGGGCGCGAGCAAGTCGACGTAGATCGCGTCGATGGCTGTGCCATTCGCGACCAGATCCCGGACGTACTGAACAGCCAGACCGTCTTCCTGGCCGCGGACCGCGGCCACGAAAGCGGTGACGTCGGCATCGGAGAGATGACGGGCCACGGCTGAGGTGGTCGAGGGAGGGACAGGTCCGGCCCGGTGGCTCAACATGAGCCGTGGCACAATCTCATTCTGGATCATGCGTTCGAGACGTTCGCGTTGGCGAGCGGCGGCAGACTGCGTAACGTCCACGGGTTCACTTCGACCGAGTGCGCTGATTTCTAGTGGTCTTTCCACGGCGGGGGTCTGGGACGCGCCGAACATTGCCGTTATGCCTCCCGGGCGCAAGAACGAAAAGATTCCGAGGCGAACATTGCGCGCCTCGGCCCGATTGTCAAGTAAACGTGACGTCAATCTTTCTTGACAACTTTCTTTCCGGACCCTACCTATCGATCGCATCCGGGTAGCGAACCGCCGGAACCAGACGGCTTCCAGAGAAGATGAAAGTTGTGACGACCCAACCCACGGCCGCATCCCGAGCGGCTGTCGCTCCGCGTCCTTCGGCACGGCCCGTAGCCAAGGGAGCCCTGTACACGCCCGAGGAGCGTCGCCGTCGCGACGCGTCCAAATGGACGATTGTACAAGGCATTCTGGCGCCCATCCAGTTCCTGGTGATGGCGATCTCCGTCGCGCTCGTGTGGCGCTACTTGCGCACCGGCGACGGTCTGGCCGCCGCAAACCTGTCCGTCATCGTGAAGACGTTGGTGCTCTACACGATCATGGTGACCGGCGCGATCTGGGAGAAAGAAGTGTTCGGCCAGTATCTCTTTGCGCCCGCGTTCTTCTGGGAAGATTTCGTCAGCTTCTTCGTCATCGCGCTGCATACGATCTATCTCGGCGGACTTGCCGCGCATTGGCCGCCGCGCACCTTGATGTTTGTCGCGCTGACGGCGTATGCGACCTACACCGTGAACGCGGTACAGTTCATTCTCAAGCTCCGCGCGGCTCGACTCGCCGAGCGCATGGCGACGCCATCGATGGAGGTCGCCGCGTGACGGTTGCGCTGACCCCGTCGATGCAGACCGCCTGCGTCGATGCCGCGAGCGGCGCGCGCACGACACTGCCGGTCATTCGTGAACGCGGACAGCATGAAGTGTTCTGCGGGCTCACCGGCATTGTGTGGCTCCATCGCAAAATGCAGGACGCGTTCTTCATGGTTGTGGGTTCGCGCACGTGCGCGCATCTCGTGCAGTCGGCCGCAGGCGTGATGATCTTCGCGGAACCGCGCTTTGGCACGGCGATCTTGGGCGAACGCGATCTCGCCGGCCTGGCCGACGCGAATGACGAACTCGATCGATGCGTACAGCAGCTGCTCGATCGACGCCCCGACGTGAAGACGCTGTTTCTCGTGGGTTCGTGTCCGTCGGAAGTGATCAAGCTCGATCTGCATCGTGCCGCGGAACGATTGAACGAGCGCTTCTTCCCGCGTGTGCGCATCCTCAACTACTCGGGGAGCGGCATCGAGACGACGTTCACGCAAGGCGAGGACATGTGTCTCAAGAGCATGGTGCCGCACTGCCCAGCTGGTGCAGTCGATGTAGCCAAGCCTGAGCTGTTGGTTGTCGGCACGATTGCCGATGTCGTCGAGGATCAGTTTGCGCGACTGTTTCAGCAGATGGGTATCGGCCCGGTGCGCTTCTTTCCGCCTCGGCACGCGCGCGATCTGCCTCCCGTCGGCCCCGGCACGCGTCTACTCCTCGCGCAACCGTTTGTGAGCGAAACGGCCCGCGCGCTGATCGCGCGTGGCGCCACACTGCTTTCTGCGCCGTATCCGTTTGGCGTCGAGGGGACGACAGCGTGGCTTGCCGCCGCCGCCGCCGCCTTCGATGTCCCGGCGGAGCAGTTCCATCGCGCGATTGCGCCACCGGCTGAACGCGCGCGTAAGGCCCTCGAGCGGTACCGCCCGCGTCTCGCTGGCAAGCGGCTGTTCATGTTCCCCGACTCGCAGCTTGAGATTCCGCTCGCGCGTTTTCTGCACCGCGAACTGGGTATGGAGCTTGTCGAAGTCGGAACGCCGTATCTCGACCGGATGATGGTCGCGGCCGAGTTGGCACTCCTTCCGGAGTCCGTGCAACTCACCGAAGGGCAGGACGTCGAACGGCAGCTTGACCGCTGCCGCGAAGCGCAACCCGATCTGACCGTTTGCGGACTTGGCCTCGCCAATCCACTCGAAGCATACGGGTTACGCACCAAGTGGTCGATCGAATTGGTCTTCTCACCTGTGCACGGCTTCGATCAGGCCGGTGATCTCGCCGAACTCTTTGCGCGTCCCCTGGAACGCGCAGAGCGTCTGTTGGTTTAGGCGGATATCATGCAACTCACACTCTGGACGTACGAAGGACCGCCGCACGTCGGCGCGATGCGCATCGCCACTTCAATGGAAGGCGTGCACTACGTGTTGCATGCCCCACAGGGCGATACGTACGCCGATTTGTTGTTCACCATGATCGAGCGTCGCGATAAACGCCCGCCGGTCACGTACACGACATTTCAGGCGCGCGACCTTGGTGGAGACACCGCAGAATTGGTGAAAGCGTCGGTGCGATCTGCGTACGAGCGCTTCAAGCCGCAAGCGATGCTCGTCGGCGAATCGTGCACCGCGGAACTCATTCAGGATCAACCGGGGACGCTGGCGCAGAGTATGGGGCTGCCGATTCCCGTCGTTCCGCTCGAGTTGCCGGCGTATTCGAAGAAGGAGAACTGGGGCGCGAGCGAAACGTTTTACCATCTCGTGCGTGCCCTGCTGCTGCCCGTTGCGCCCGCACCTGGAACTGCGCGTACACCGCGTCCGGAAGGACGCCGCGCGCGGTGCAACCTGCTCGGCCCGACGCTGCTTGGCTTCCGCAATCGCGACGACGTGCGCGAGATCACGCGACTGTTGTCAGACGTGGGAGTCGATGTGCATGTCTGCGCCCCCCTTGGCGCGTCGCCCGCTGATGTGCGTACGATCCCTGACGCCGACTTCAATGTCGTGCTCTATCCGGAGATCGCAGAGACGACTGCGCGCTGGCTGCAGAAGACGTTTGGCATGCCGTATGTGAAGACGGTGCCGATCGGTGTTGGCGCGACGCGCGATTTTCTTCGCGAAGTCGGTACGATGGCAGGTGTGAATGTCGAGCCGGTTCTGTCACGCGAGCGTGTTGGCGACGCGCAGATGGACTCCAGTCAGTCTTTACTGCCATGGTACTCGCGGTCGGTTGACGCGACGTATCTCACCGGTAAGCGCGTGTTCATCTTCGGCGACGCGACGCATGTGCTGGCCGCTGCCCGTATCGCCAAAGACGAACTTGGATTCAATGTGGTCGGGATCGGCACGTATGCGCGCGAGTACGCGCGCGATGTGCGTGACGCGGCCAAGGCGATGGGGATCGACGCGATCATCAGCGACGACTATCTCGAAGTGGAAAAGGCAGTTGGTGATCTTGCCGTCGAGCTGGTACTCGGCACGCAGATGGAACGGCACATCGCCAAACGGCTTGGCGTGCCGTGCGCCGTGATTTCGTCACCCATTCACGTGCAGGATGTGCCGGCCCGGCACTCGCCCCAGATGGGTTTCGAAGGTGCCAACGTGATCTTCGATACGTGGGTGCATCCACTGATGATGGGGCTCGAAGAACATCTGCTGCAGATGTTCCGCGAGGACTTCGAATTCGGCGATGGCAAGACGGCGTCGCATTTGCAGTCTGTGGGTGGAGCGCCAAAGCTTCAGCCGCCTGCGCCGGCGGTTGAGCCAAACACCGGCGAGTGGCAGACGAATCCCGAGCCGGCGGGTGCTGTTGGTCTCGCAGAAGAAGAAAGTGAGGGTGTGCCCGAGCTGACGCCGCCCACGGGCACAGTGATCGCAGGTTCAGCGCGGTGGCTTACGTCAGCCGAGACGGAGCTCAAGAAGATTCCGTTTTTCGTGCGCGGAAAAGCCCGACGCAACACCGAGAAGTACGCGGCCGAACTCGGGATCGCAGAGATTTCCGTCGACACGCTCTACGAGGCCAAGGCGCACTATGGCAAATAGGCCTGTCGCGCTCCGCTTCGTGATTGTTACGCTCGACTCGCACCTCGCTGATGCGTTCGAGCGGGCGAAGCAAGCGCTGCAACGTGATCTTCCGGGGCTGGCCATCAGCATGCACGTCGCGGCCGATTGGGGCAGCGACCCGTCGCTGGCAGAACGTGCGCGTAACGATATTGCCCGTGCTGATTTCATCGCCTGTACGCAACTGTTTCAGGAAGAGTACGCGAAGGAGGTGCTGGCAGCCGTTCAGGCACGTCGGGTCGACGCCGACGCCGTGTTGTGCGCGCTGTGCACGCCGGAGTTGGTGAAGTGCACGCGGCTCGGTCGCTTCGACATGGCGGGCGGCGAGAACCGGTCTCCGTTTTCGCCGATCTCATTGCTCAAAAAGTTTCGCGGTTCGCGTGAAGATGGAAAGTCGAGCGGCGAGCGCCAGATGACTGCGCTCCGAACGCTCCCCAAGTTGCTCAAGTTCATTCCAGGCCCGGCGCAGGATGTCCGCGCGTACCTGTTGCTATTGCAGTATTGGCTTGCTGGGTCGGATACGAACATCGAACAGATGGTGCGCTATCTGATCGACCGGTATGCGGTTGGTCCGCGCGCGGTGTTGAAAGGTGCGCTCAAGCCAAAAGACCCCGAGCAGTATCCTGAAGTGGGCGTGTGGCATCCCGATCTTCCAAACCGCGGTATCGCGGCGCAGGCGAAAGTACTGCCGAGTGCGAAGAACGCGAAGGGAACGGTTGGCGTATTGGTCGGTCGGTCGTACCTGCTGGCCGACAATACGGCCCACTATGCCGCAGTGGTGCGCGCGCTCGAGGCACAGGGGCTGCGCACGATTCCAGCGTTTGCGTCTGCGCTCGACGCGCGGCCGGCGATCACGCAGTTCTTCCGTGATCGTGATGGGCGGCCCGTGATCGATGCGATGCTCAATCTCACCGGCTTTTCGCTCGTGGGCGGACCAGCGTACAACGACGCGATTTCAGCTCAGGCTGAACTGAAGACGCTCGACGTGCCGTATTTGACGTTGCAGACACTTGAATTTCAGACCATCGACGAGTGGCGTGCGGACGCCCGCGGATTGAACCCGTTGCAGGCCACGCTGCAGGTGGCGATTCCCGAGATCGATGGCGCGATTATTCCGACTGTGTTCGGCGGCAAGGGTCGCTCGACGGACGGCAAGGCCGCAGCTTCGGAGCCGATCGCTGAGCGTGTTGATCGTATTGCGCAGCGCGTCGCGCGACTGGTGTCGTTGCGGCGCAAGGAACGCGCAGAACGCAAGCTTGCGCTGATTCTGTTCAACTTCCCGCCGAACGCTGGCAACACGGGCAGTGCGGCGTATCTCGCGGTCTTTCCGTCGATGCAGCGCGTACTCGCGTCGTTGAAAGAGCAGGGCTACACCGTCGAGTTACCCGCAAGCGCCGACGATCTGCGTGAGCGCATCACGAATGGCAATCGCGAACGGTTTGGTGCTCCGGCCAATGTGCACACACGCATCCCCGTTGACGATCACGTCCGGCGCGAACGGTTCCTCGCTGAAATCGAGCGGACGTGGGGGGCAGCACCCGGCAAGGCGCTCACTGATGGCCAGTCGCTCTATGTCATGGGCATACAGTTGGGGAACGTCTTCATCGGCGTGCAACCGTCGTTCGGATGGGAAGGCGATCCGATGCGACTACTGTTCGAAGGCAATTTTGCGCCGACGCATGCGTTCAGCGCGTTCTATCGTTGGCTCAAGGAAGACTATCAGGCCGATGCGGTGTTGCACTTCGGTACCCACGGTGCGCTGGAGTTTATGCCCGGCAAGCAGGCAGGGCTCGATAGCACGTGCTGGCCGGAGCGTTTGATCGGCGACTTGCCGAATGTGTACCTGTACGCGTCCAACAACTCCTCCGAAGGGACCTTGGCCAAACGTCGTGGCAATGCGACGTTGGTGTCGTACCTCACGCCGCCCATTGCGAACGCCGGACTCTATCGCGGGCTCGCCGATCTCAAGTCGTCGCTCGATCGGTGGCGCGCGCTCGACAAGTCGGGTGCCGATGAAGCCAATGCGCTGCGAGCGCTCGTGCAGCAGCAGGCCTTCGCCGTCGATCTCGCCGTCGCGGAACCCGCGTGGAGCGTAGGCGAGGCCGACGCGAACATCACGATGCTCCGCGAACGGTTGCTGGAGCTCGAGTACACGCTCATTCCGATGGGGCTGCACGTTGTTGGTGAAGGAATGTCGGCCGCGGCGCGGACCGATGTGCTGATGGAGATTGCGCGCGTTGGTCGTCCGGAGGCGGAGTTGCCGCCGATCGCGTCGACAATCGTTGGTGCCGACGCGACGCCAGACATGATGCGCAACGGCGACGCAATCGCGCGATGTGCTGTTGCGGCGCTCGTTGAGTCGGGGCGCGTCGATGTCGCTGTGCGCGCGGCCAAAGACGCAGCGCGCGCGGACAACGTTCGCATTGCCGACGATCGCGCATTTGCGCAGCACCTCGATCTGCTGGCACCGCTCGATCCGCTGCTGCGCGAAGATCACGAAATCCCCGGCATCCTGCGTGCGCTTGACGCGCGTTATGTGGCGCCGGCACCTGGTGGGGATCTGTTGCGCAATCCGCAGGTGTTGCCAACCGGACGCAATCTCTACGGGTTCGATCCGTATCGCGTGCCGAGTGCGGTCGCCATGCTGGAAGGACGCGTGAGAGCCGAGAGTCTGTTGTCGCGCAATGCGGCCGATGGGAATGCATTCCCAGAGACGATCGCGCTGGTGCTTTGGGGCACTGACAACATGAAAAGCGAAGGTGCCCCGTTGGCGCAGGCGATGGCGCTGATGGGTGTCGTGCCGCGTTTTGATGGTGTCGGTCGCTTGAGTGGCGCGCGACTCGTTTCGCTCGAACAGCTTGGACGGCCGCGCGTTGACGTGGTGATCACACTGTCGGGAATCTTCCGCGATCTATTGCCGTTGCAGGTGAAGTTGCTCGCCGAAGCCGCACTGCTGTGCGCCGAAGCCGACGAAGATCCGTCGCGCAATTTCATTCGTAAACATGCACTCGCGACAATGGCCGAAACCGGCTGCGATATGGCGACCGCGGCGCTGCGTGTCTTCTCCAACGCAGACGGCGCGTACGGTTCCAACGTGAACCTGCTCGTCGAAACGGGTCGTTGGGAAAAGGAAGACGATCTCGCCGATCAGTTTGTGCAGCGCAAGTCGTACGCGTACGGCGTGAACGGGCGCCCGACGGCGCAGCCTGCGCTCATGAAGCGGGCACTCGGCACGGCAGAATTGTCATTCCAGGGACTTGACTCGGTCGATCTCGGCGCCACCGACATCGATCAGTATGTGGAGTCGCTTGGCGGTATGACGCGCGTGATAGCCCAGCAGCGCGGTGGTGACACGCCGGCCGTATACGTTGGCGATTTCAGTGGTGCCGCCGGTAAGGTCCGCACGCTGACGGAGCAAGTGGAGCTTGAGTCGCGCACCAAGATGCTCAATCCCAAGTGGTACGAGGGGCAGCTGCAGTACGGCTACGAAGGGGTTCGCAACATCACCGGACATGTGGCCACGACGCTTGGCTGGTCCGCGACTGGTGGCAAGGCAGCCGTACCGCAGTGGGTCTACACCGAAGTCTCCAAGACATTCGTGTTGGATGCGGCGATGCGCGATCGGCTCGCGAGCATGAATCCGAATTCTGCTGCGGGACTCGTGCAGAAGTTGCTCGAAGCAAACGATCGCGGTTACTGGGAACCGGATGACACAACACTGGAGGCGCTGCGCGATGCTGCAGCGGACCTCGAGGATCGACTGGAAGGGGTGTATGCAGCAACATGACGCCCGAAAAGGGCGCGGAGAATTGATCACATGACGGCAACGCAGCTTCCGATCCTTGGCGAAGACGGTGAAGGCAGTGTGCAGGTGCATCAGGACGAGGCGATGAAAATCGATGGCGCACTTGTCATCGCCGTGTACGGCAAAGGTGGAATCGGCAAGTCGACCACGTCTTCGAATCTGTCCGCGGCGTTCTCGAAACTCGGGAAGCGCGTGCTGCAGATCGGATGTGATCCGAAACACGACTCGACGTTCACGTTGACCAAGCGCATGGTGCCAACGGTCATCGACGTACTCGAGTCGGTGAACTTTCACTCCGAAGAGTTGCGCCCCGAAGACTTCATGTTCGAAGGCTTTGGGGGTGTGCAGTGTATCGAGGCAGGCGGCCCCCCGGCTGGCACCGGATGTGGCGGCTATGTCACGGGTCAAACCGTCAAGTTGCTGAAAGAGCACCATTTGCTGGAAGACACGGATATTGTGATCTTCGACGTGCTTGGTGACGTGGTGTGTGGTGGGTTTGCCGCGCCGCTCCAGCATGCGCATTACTGTCTGATCGTGACGGCCAACGACTTCGACTCGATCTTTGCGATGAATCGCATCATCGCTGCGATTCAAGCCAAGTCCAAGAATTACAAAGTGCGACTGGGCGGTGTCGTGGCCAACCGCTCCAAGGACACCAACGAAATCGATCGCTTCAATGCCGCCGTTGGACTGAAGACGATGGCGCACTTTCAGGATATCGACGCGATCCGTCGCAGTCGGCTGAAGAAGAGCACGATTTTCGAGATGGAGGACTCGCCCGAGGTCCACGCTGCGCAGGAGCAGTACATGCTGCTCGCCAAACGGATGCTTGAAGACGTCGTGCCACTGCCAGCGAATCCGCTCAAGGATCGCGAGATCTTCGATCTGCTCGGATTCGATTGACCATGGCGGAAACCGTTGTGTCATCGCCGCATTCGGACCCGTCGTGGGTCGGGGCGCCGGTCGAGGGCTCTCAGGCCGCATCGTTGTCGTACCTCGAGCGGCGGGCCTGGATCGGTGAGTATTTCGATCGTACGGCAGCTGCGGGTTGGAAGACACTGACTTCCGACGCGCCGGTGTCACGGGTGCGCGCGTCCGTCCGTGCGGGACGCGACACGATGCGGCACACGTTACTCAGCTGGTTGCCGACCGATCTGTCGGGCGCGCGTGTTCTGGACGCAGGGTGCGGCACCGGAATGCTGGCGGTCGATCTGGCACTCCGCGGGGCGAGTGTCGTGGCCGTTGATTTGTCACCAACACTCGTCGGCTACGGCGTTGAGCGTGCGGTCACCGCAGGCGTCGCCGATCGCATCGATTTCCGTGCCGGCGACATGCTCGATCCATCGTTCGGCGATTTCGATATCGCCGTCGGGATGGATTCGCTGATTCACTACGACCTGCCCGAAATTCTTGCATCGCTCGCGCGACTCGTTCAGCGTACGCGCGACCAGGTGCTCTTCACGGTCGCGCCATTTACGCCCGTGCTCGGAACATTGCTTACCGTAGGTCGCTTGTTCCCGCAGCGTGATCGCTCGCCACGCATCGTCCCGATGTCGGAGCGCCGTCTGCGCAAAGCCATTGCATCGACGATCACGCTGGACACTTGGCAGATGGCGCGCACACAGCGTGTCGAGCGAGGCTTTTATCGCTCACAGGCGTACGAGTTGCACCGTTCACCTGGCGCTGCGGCGTTTCCGCGCGCCGACTGATTCAGATCTGGAGAGGAACGTTCGGATGATGATACCGGGATGGGGCGTGGCTGCCGCGGCTGCCGCGGCCGTTGCGATGTGGTATGGCGCAACGCGTCGCGTGGATGTGCCGTGTACGGTCGATCTCGAATCGAGTCACGATCACTTTCACGCGCACGTTGATTTGAACGGCGTTGAAGTCGATCCCGATGACGAAGTGCTGGTGCATGGCACACCGTCGCGCGTTCCGTTCGGCACGCAGCGCACCTTCGCCAGCACGGCAACGGTGCAGCGCGCAAGCTGGCTCCGTCGTCAGTTCGTCAAGCTTACTGGTGGAACTGAGTTGTACGAGTTGTACGACGTCGGTTTCGAGGGCTGAGAGCACATGTATCCCACCGCAACAGAAGTACCGACACGCGCCTACACGCCGCCCAACGAATCAACGAAGTCCGCGCAGCAGAACGCGATGCTCAGTCCGCGTTTCTACACGACGGACTTCAAAGCGATGGATGCGCTGAAGATCAAGCCGGAGAACCGTCAGATGTGGGCGGACATCCTGGCTGAATTCCGTAGCGATCCAAACAAGGATCACTTCAAGCGCAACGCCGACTTCGACGCCGACTTCTCGTCGATGGATCCTGCGCTGCGCGAGCAATTCATCGACTTCCTCGTTTCGTCGGTTACGGCAGAATTCAGTGGTTGCATTTTGTACGCCGAGATCAAGAAGCGGATCAAGAATCCTGAGGTGCGCGAGCTGTTCGGATTCATGAGTCGCGACGAAGGTCGTCATGCCGGCTTCATCAACCACACGCTCAATGACTTCGATGTAGCCGTGGACCTCAGCTTTCTCACGAAGGCGAAGAAGTACACGTTCTTTCAACCGAAGTTCATCTTCTACGCAACGTATCTGTCAGAGAAGATCGGATACGCGCGCTACATCACCATCTACCGCAATTTCGAACAACAGCCAGACAAGCGCTTCCACCCGATCTTCAAGTGGTTCGAGAATTGGTGCCTCGACGAATTTCGTCACGGCGAAGCGTTTGCGGTGCTCATGCGTTCGAATCCCGAGCTGCTTGAAGGACGCAATCGCCTGTGGATTCGTTTTTTTCTGTTGGCGGTGTTCTGCACCATGTACGTGCGTGATCACGCACGTGCGCCATTTTTCAAGCAGATGGGAATGGATGTCGACGTCTTCGACCGCAAAGTCATCAAGCTGACAAATCTCATTTGTCGACAGGTGTTTCCGCACACGTTGGACACAGAGAGCGAGGAGTTCTGGGCGCTGCTGGGTCGTATGTGGCGGAACACGGACGCGATGCGTAAAGCCGAGGAAGCGGGCGGAGTCTTTGCGACCCTGAAGGTCACGGCGCTCAAGGGACGCAACGCACTGATCTTTTTGCAACTGTTCCTGCGACCGCCGCACAAGCAGCCGTTGCCGGCGGACGTCCGCATGCAGCCGAGCTGGTAGTCGTATGGCGAACCCTTCTCCGACAGTGATCCGGACGTGGCAGCGGATAGGCACGCGGTTTATGCCATTTGCCGATGTTACGACGGCGGAGCTCCCGCTGAGTCGTCTCATGCGGCTCACCCTGTTCCAGATCTCGGTCGGGATGGTGCAGACGCTGTTTGTGGGCACGCTCAATCGGGTCATGATTCTCGAGTTGCGCGTTCCCGCGACACTCGTTGCCGTGATGCTCGCGATCCCGCTGCTCGTCGCCCCATTCCGCGCACTAGTCGGATTTCGCTCCGACACGCATCGCAGTCTGCTCGGCTGGAAGCGCGTGCCGTATTTGTGGTTCGGTACACTGCTGCAATTTGGTGGTCTGGCGATCATGCCATTTGCCCTGCTGGTCCTGTCCGATCCCAATCGGCACGGCTCCATCGTGGTTGGCTACATCGGTACTGCCGTTGCGTTTCTGCTGGTTGGTTCAGGCGCTCACACCACACAGACAGCTGGACTCGCGCTCGCAACGGATGTGGTTTCCGATGACAAACGTCCGCGTGTGATTGCCTTGATGTACCTGATGATGCTCTTCGGAACGCTGGTGAGTGCCCTGGTGCTCGAAGCGCTCTTGCGTGATTTCAATCCGATTAAACTGGTGCAGGTCATTCAGGGTACCGCTGTCTTCACTGTGGTCGTCAATCTCGTGTCGCTGTGGAAGCAGGAAGCTCGCGTGCGCGGCGTCGAGGAGTACAAGAAGGGCGAGCGGCGGCCGATGTTCCGCGATGCGTGGCGGACGTTCGCGGCGGGCGGTCAGGCCGTCCGTCTGCTCGTGGCATCGGGGCTTGGTTTTTTTGCATTCAACTTGCAGGACGTGTTGCTCGAGCCATACGGCGGCGAGATCCTCGGTCTTTCCGTTTCGCAAACCACGTTGCTCACCGCCATCATGGCTGCGGGTGCGGTCGCCGCGTTCGCGGTTTCGGCCGCAATGCTTCGTCGCCATCACGACCCGATTCGCCTGGCCGCACTTGGTGCGCTGATCGGCATCATCGGATTTGCGACCATTGTTTTCGCGAGTCCACTCGAATCGCCGCTGCTGTTCCGCATTGGCGTGGCGACGATTGGCTTCGGCGAAGGATTCTTTGGTGTCGGCACGTTGTGCTTCGCGATGGACATGCGGGATCCATCGCAGCATGGCATCGCGCTCGGCGCGTGGGGCGCGGTGTTCGCGACAGCCGAGGGGTTGTCGTTCGCGCTCAGCGGAATCATGAAAGACTGGATGTCGCACCTCGTGCAGACCGGTGTGCTCGGCCCAGGCCTCAGCCTCCCGTCGGTGCCCTATTCGGTTGTGTACCACGTAGAAATACTCGTGCTGTTCGCAACGCTCGTTGCGCTCGGCCCGCTGGTCGCTCGTCGCGCTCCCGGTCAAGCCGAGCGTGACCGCAATGCTCGCCCGTTCGGCCTCGCTGATATCCCCGCTTGACCACTCTTCAACGCACGGAGTCGTTGCCATGAAGTACATCGATGGAGCACAGATCGCGCTCTACGCATTCTGGCTCTTCTTCGCAGGGCTGATCATCTACATCCGTCGCGAAGACAAGCGCGAGGGATATCCACTCGAGTCGCCGCAGGGACCGCGCGAAGGGTGGCCGAAGCCACCTGCCAAGAAGACCTACATTCATCGGCCGCAGGGCGGCGAAGGGACGCACTGATGTCTGAACTCAAGGCGGTTCCGGTCGACAACTTCAACGGCTCTCCGCTCATTCCGACGGGCAATCCGATGCTCGACGGAGTGGGACCTGCGTCGTGGGCGAATCGCTCCGACACACCAGACATCACGGTGCATGGTGCGCCGAAGATCGTCCCGATGCGTCTCGATCCGACGTTCTCCGTCGCGAAGGGAGATCCGGATCCGCGCGGCTTACCTGTGTACGCGGCCGACAAGGTCGTTGCCGGAACGGTGGTGGAGCTATGGGTCGATCGCGCTGAACCACAGGTGCGCTACTACGAAGTGAAGCTCGCCAATGGCGAGCGGCACATTATGCTGCCCTCCGGATTTGTGCAGTGGCCCAACTTCGGACTCTGGGGAAACGATCGACTGCTGGTGAAGGCGATCACGTCCGCGCAGTTCGCCGATGTGCCGGCAATCAAGCGCGACGATTCCATCACGCTGCTCGAAGAAGACAAAGTGATGGCGTACTTCGCGGGCGGCCACCTGTACGCGACAGCAGCTCGGAGTGAGCCGATCATATGACCACCGAAGGGGCGGGCAACCCCACGCAGA
This sequence comes from Gemmatimonas sp., assembly GCA_046590495.1. GTDB lineage: Bacteria > Gemmatimonadota > Gemmatimonadetes > Gemmatimonadales > Gemmatimonadaceae > Gemmatimonas. The sequence continues at coordinate 16,024 of JBKJTE010000029.1, forward strand.
TGGCTCAATACATTCGTGGCGTGCCGCATCCGTTGCCTGCGGGTGAGCATGTGTTGTGGGAAGGTGCGCCCGATCCAAACGCGATGGCCACGCATGTTTTTCATCGTCGATTGTTTCTGTTGTACTTCGCGGCGATGATCACCTGGTGGGGTTTGGATACAGCGGTTGCTTTCGGGAGTAGTGAGTTCGTCGCGAGTCTTGGTGTGCGGCTTGGACTTTCGGCGATCGTGCTTGGCGTTGTCGAGATGCTTTCGCGCGTTTCAGCGCGGACGACGTGGTACGCGATTACCAACAAGCGGATCGTGCTCAAGATCGGCATGGTGATTCCGATGTCGATCAACATTCCGTTTCAGCTCGTGCAGTCGGCAGGTGTCGGCATGTTCAAGGACGGCACAGGGCAACTCATGCTGGTGCTCGCGAAAGACCATCGGCTCGCGTACGTCGCACTCTGGCCACACTGTCGTGTGTTTCAGCTCAACAGGCCCGAGCCGACTTTACGTGGTTTGCGCGATGCGCAGCGCATCGGTGCCCTGTTGGTGAACGCTGTCGCAGCGGCGTCAGCCGACGACAGCAGCACCCGCGTTGAACGCACGACGTCGCGTGAACCAACTTCTGAACTTCCCGGTCGTGCGCAGCCCGTCGGTGTGTAGCACGACGAGATGCACGGCGGCTGCTGGTTGATGAGCATTTCTCTTTCTTCGTGATCTACATCGGATGAGCGGACCAATCCATTTCGAGCCCGAGCCGGGTGAACGTCCCGGTTCCGCGGCAACGATGAACGTACCGCGCCCTGCGCTGATCATGGCGGGGCTGCTCGTTCTCGTCGTGTTCGCGCTGGTGATTTCGGCGCGCGTGTTCGGCGTTGGCGCATCGCACGAGCCGACGGCCGCAGTACTCGCCGAACGACAGTTGACGTTCACGGACGCGAAGGACGGCGGCATCATCGTGGAGGACGCAAAAACGCACACGGTTGCGGCGATGCTTCCACCCGCCACGAATGGATTCATTCGTGGGGCGCTGCGGGCCTTGACCCGGGAACGCGCCCTCGCGGGTATCGGACGCGAACAGCCGTTCCGGCTTGTACGCTATGTAGACGGTCGGCTCGTGTTGCACGATCCCGCAACGACCCAGCACATCACGATCACGAGCTTTGGGCCGACCCAGATCGAATCGTTTGATCGACTGCTGGTGATCGGGCCGACACCGCAACAAGCACTTGCGCACTGAGCCGGCTAACGCTTTTCCCGCTCGCCGGTCGCGTTGACATATACCGTGCAGGCGAGGTCAGGCCCCACGCGCGTCCGGCGAAAGAAGACGATACTCACTGTGAGTGAGAGTGATCCATTCGCCGAGAAGCGCCCGTTGAGACGAGTCACCAGCGCAGTGCTCGTTCGTGCCTGATCGGGCATAATCCGGGGCGTCGATGCGAAGTAGCCTTCGTGATCGATGTTGCTCGGGAAGTTGTCGCCCCCGTCAAATGCGATGTTGAGGGTGTCCGCGTTCGGGATGTGCATGACTGTTGCGTAGTCGACCGTTTGCGGCGTTCGTCTCCAGACCGACGTGCACTCCTTCGAACCATTCGCTTTGGCCGCGTCGTACCGAACGGCATAGCGACCGGCCACACCAGTTGCTCGAAGACTTGTGACGGCGGATCTGGGCGCGCTGCCTTTTCGTGAGGCGACCGCCGGTGTGGGTTCTGCCGTCCGGAACTTCACCGTGGTACCGAACTCCGTAGTGATCTGCTCGATGTCGTCCTTGCGAATTTCGTGTCGCAAGCCGCTGCGCATGTCGCGGAAGACCACGGTACCTGCCCGGATAATGTCAACACGACCCACCATGCGCGTACCGTCGGTGAGCTGTACTTCGTCGTAGACGATTGGATCAGTGCGTGTGCTTGCGAGTCCGGTGGCAGCCTGCGGTCGTGAAGCACCACTCGCGCGACGCGCCGGTTCGACGATCAGCAGGCGCGCTGTATCGGCAGCGGTTCCCGGCAACGCATTAAGGGTGATTGCGGGGACGCCCGGCATTGCATCGCCCGCGCTAGCCCGTGGGGCCTCTTGAGCGCGTTCGGTCGCCACGGACGAAGCTGACGATTCGATTGCGGCGCCAACGGCTGCCGGCGACTGCGGCGGCGCGGTCGGCGGTGACTCGGCTACCCCGGCCTGGGACGGGGCCGACGATGACGCCGTCGTTTGCGCAGTCGCGCGTTCAGTCGCGCGGTCCTTACGAATTGAGACCACCATCTGTCCGATAAAAAACAGATACGCACTCGCCGCGCAGATCACGAGGTTTCGGACCAGCTTCGGATTCAGCGGCGGCACCGACGGTCGCGTTGACGCGATGCTTCGGATCGGCGGGCGCGCGTTGGACGGCTTTGTGTTCGCGCGCGCTGTACCCGTGCGACCGAGCGATGGCGTGCGCGGGTACGCGATACCAGTACCTGTCGCCGATACGGCAGCAGATGCCGCGGCCGGTGCCGACGCCGATGCATGCGTCTTGGTCGCACCGAATGCGACTGTCTGCGTTGCGCGCGAAGGCGCTGCGCGCGAAGGCGCCGCGCCCTCGCCAGTTGTTGTGGTCTCGCTGGAGAATGGAGGCGCGATCCGCAGCCAATCGGCAGGGATTGCACCCAGCGCAAAGCCCCACGATTCCGCCGCCCACCGCGCCATCTCCGGCTGCACGAAACGCTCGGCCGACCATCGCATCACGAAGGGCGATGTAAGCGCGTCCCAGCGCGCCGCGGGGATCGGCTCGGTTGGCAACGCATCAAGCCAGCCACGATGGATTGCTTCCAGCAGCAACTCTGCCAGCGGACGCGCATCACTCCCTGTTTCATCGAGTAGTCGATTGCGAAAGATTGCCAACGCCGCGGCGTCGCGCGCCGGCCGCTCCTGCTGCACGAGTTGACGCAGTGCGTTTCGCATACGAATGCGCGGATCAACAAACCTCGTCACGCAAACGCTCCCCGACACGGCGCGCGGTGCAGTACGTGCGCGTTCATTCCGGTATCCGCTCTGCGTCGAGCTGCGCGACCGTCGTGCACACCTGCGTGCGCCCCCAACGGAGAATCGCTTCGGTGTTGGTGCTCGTTTCCGCCGTGAATCCGCTGGACGTGAAACGACCGCGCATCCGGAAAGTCCACGTTACGCCGTCGGTCGTACCACGCTGTGGCCCGGCCTCAAAATATGCGTCGGCATCGAGGCGTCCGTTCACCGATCGCGACGCCAATGCAAAGAGGAAAGTCCCCGGTGCATGCGACACGACTTCAATCGTGCTCGGCGCGCGCGCGAGTGCATCGGCAACGGTGACGCAACTCGGACTGCCGGTCACCGACACCGAACGCTGCGTGACACGATAGCGTCCGCCCAAGCCGCGCGAGATCAGCTGCGCGCCATCGGACGGGGTCGGTGGGAGTGCAACTGAATGTGACGCCGACACACCACCAACGACGACACTGCGAACACCAGCCGCACTCTCGGCGGGCGGGAGAGCCCGCATCGCTCCAAGAGCGGCGATGCGAACGGAGTCTGCCGAGGAGCCTGGTTCGACGACGGGCAGCACCGACGCCGCCAGAATGTTCTCGACACGTCGCCCACGCAGCGCCACGAAAGCGGCGATGAACATGACGACGGCAGCGATCCCCATCGTGGCCAATGCGGTCCGCTCAATCCGCTGCATCTGTGCGAGGCTTTTTGCGGTCATTGCGGGTGACAACGCACGCCGCCTCGCTATGACTGCCCGGGCGGTCGCCGGATGCACTTTCGCTTTTGCCGCATTGCCGGCCAATGCCACGGTTGCACCGGTTCGACCTGCGCTCTGACCACTCGCCGCCGACGGCGGGCGCAGTGGCGTGGGGGCACCGATCTGCGTCGGCGCAGGCCTCGCGACCGCCAACGGCACCATGCCAACGGCGCGGACAAACCCCGCGCTCGTAACCAAAGGGCTCGTTTCGGCATGCACAATCGACGGCCGTGTGACCTGTTGCGGCGCGACCTCCAGCACGGCGCCCCACGTGTCGACCAGCCATCGCGCGACGTCGGTTTGCAAGTAGCGCGTCGCGACGAGTTGATGCACAAGCGGCGCGCGACGCGCGTCCCACGGTACGTGCGCATTGTGCGCAATCAGTTGCGGTCGCAGCTGCGTCCCCGTAGCCAACAACAAATCGACCAGTGGACGATGATCGCTGCCGCAGGCGTCGAGCAACAAGTTGCAGAACTGTGCGGGTGCGCTGTCGAGCAGATCGGCGTGCGCCCGAAATGTCGCCGAAAGTGCCCCAGCAGTGCGCGCGAATGCGTCCTGTTCCATCGACATGTTGTCGCTCAGTGCAACACGTCAAAGCGGAGCACACGTGTCGGCACTTCGCTGCCGATGCGCACCGCCAATCCCGGTACGCACTCGAGCGACGCATTGCGCCCGATGTCCGGTCCGTCGATCACGTGCCAAGTGGTGTCGCTGGTGTTCACGAGCCACCACTTGCCGCCATGTTGCGCGACATAGCCACGTGCATCGCGCACCGCCCGTTCGTTGGGCAATACGCCGACGCGCAGGTGCCAGTCGTGGAGCGCGAGGTGATGCCACAGCACGAGCACGTCGCCTTCATCGACGATCCCAGCGCCGGTGTCGCGAAGGTTGCGCGCCACAATTACCGGTGCCGCTACGCGTTCTTCGCCACGCATCGATGTCATCGGCAGCCCGGGACCGAGCAGTGTCCAGTGTCCTGAAGGCATAGGATAGAGGAGCTGCATCGTCCGATACAACGCCAGCTCCCACTCGGCGGCATCGGCCCGTCGCGCAGGACTGTGCAGCCCATCGACAAACGTCTGCGTGAAACAACGTGCGAGGTATGGACCTAGTCGCGCAAAAGGAATCTGGATAGAGTCGGTCGGCGGGTTGCGTCGATCGGTGGGATGCTCGACAAAGAGCGCGCGCGCTCCCATCGACAACTGTTCGTCCTCCTCCGCTGAGCGCGTGCTGTTCACACGCTTCCCTTGCAACGGATGACGCTGCAGCAGCAACTCGTACAGCAGGACCGCGAGTGCATGCTTGTCCGTCTCAATCGACGGCTGCGCTTTGTTCGACAATACCTCCGGCGCGATATATCCGGGCGTGCCCAGCACCGATGGCGGTGCAACGCCCGGCACCACAAGCGAGTCGATGTCGATGATGCATGCTTCGCCGCCTTTGGGATCGACGAGTACATTCTTGTTCGAGAGGTCCGCGTGTGCGAGCCCCGCCATGTGCAATCGTCGCACTGCTCGTGCAAGGCGCACGCCGATCTGCAGTCGTGTGAGCAGGTTGCCTGCTTCGGCCGCAGGCACAAAACGCGAGGCCTTGCCGCCCGAGAACCAACGGACCTCCTTCTCCTGTCGCGTGCCGAAACGATCAGTGAAGTAGAACGTCGGCTTATACGTCGGCGTTACAACGGCGAGCGGTGGCCACACCAGCTGTTGCCTGCGCGCGAACTCGAGCGGGATCGCGTTCGCGCCATCCACCATTCCGACCGGCCAACAGAAGTACGGCGTCCAGTACGCGCCGTTTGTGGCAAGCGTCGGATTATAGTTGGTGAGAATGCGGGTCAGCCGGTCGACACGCTCGCGCCGGTCGGAAAGATGTCCATAGAAAAAACCGACCGCATGCTGGCGATCGCGCGTGAGAAATACGCGCTTCTCGGCGCCTGTCCCGACCGGCTCGTCCTCGATCTGCAGGACGCGCCCGTCCGTCAAACGGACGGCGACGAGACCCATGCGACGAACAGTGTGCGGTCATCGTTTTCGCCACGCTTTTCAAACGCAAGCCACTCCATCAACGCATGTACAGGGTCCGCGGCATGCAGCACTGCACCCCGCATCGCCTGAGTCATGCCTGCGGCCCCGGCATTGGTGTCATTCACGCCACTTTCCATCTGCGAGAAGAGTGCGGGCGCGTGGCGGCTGAACGGGTACCATGGGTCTTCGACGCCGTCCGTCGCCAGCAACAAGGCGTGAATTGCCGATGCGTCGTGCACGGCGAGCGATGCACCCAGCCGCTCCACGGCGCCGTCGTCAGGGAGAAAGTGCGTGACTTCACCGGAGAAGTCGCCCGCGTCGCCGCTGTGCGGTAAGTGCACCGTGTGGTCGGCGCCGAGCAACGTGACCACACCATCGCCCACCTGAACGGTTGCGATGCGCGATGCATGTTCTGCCGCCACCAGCAGCGTCGTCCGGAGGTCACGCAGGGAGAGGTCCGCCAGTTCGGCGAATCGTCGCATGGCGCGATTGGCTGATTCGCCGGCGTGTGAGATCGCGGCGGGCAACGCATCGGCGGGCGCTCGGCCGTGTGCCAGCGCGTCGCGCAGCGCATGCGAGGCAACGTGCGTGGCGATCGCCGAACCGAGGCGACTCCATCGCGCGGAGCCCGCGCCGTCGGCCACCGCGGCACACCAACCCCCGGCAAAGGTGAGCACCACGCCAGCGTCTTCACGATGCTCGCCGCGATGAGCGTGCAGCCGTCCGCGACGCGACCCGATCAGCAACGACCGGTGCGCTGACATCGCCCGGGTCCCTGTCGCTTCTACGGGGGCGTGCTGCCCGTCGGGAGCCTGCAATCCCGGGGCGACGATGTCGAGGTGCGCGAGCCACTCGTGCGGGCACCACGGGCCTTCTGGAAACTTGACACTCCACGTCGCGTGCGGCGGTGCGGACGCGCTCGACGCGCTCGACACAGCGCTCGCGGCATCGTTCGACGAAGTTGGTAATGTCACGCGTCAGGGAACGATCGTGATGCCAGGAGGCGGAGGGGGCAGGGTGATACCGACTCCATCGCCAAGCGCGCCAACTTTTGAACTCGTCTGCTTCACCGACGCCGAAACGAAGCGGAAAAACGCCTTGAATGCATCGGGCGACATGTCCTGCATCTGGATCACGCTTTCGGTGACTTGCTTGAGCACCTGTGTGTCCGCCTGATCGCCGCAGGCCACTGCGATGATGTTGGCGGGGCGACGCTCACGCAGCTGCTGCGCGTACATCGGCCATTCGGTGTCGGTCGGCGCGCCGTCCGAAAGGATGAAGACGAGGGGACGCCAATCGCCCTTCACTTCTGCGCTGGTGCGCACGAGTTCGCGATCAAACACATCGAGCAACAGTCTGAGTCCGTCACCGAAGTGCGTGTTGCCGCTGGCGGTGAGCTCTGGAGGATTGAATGCGGCGACTTCGGTCAGCGGTACGACTTGCTGCGCGCTGTTGGAGAAGGTGAGCACGGACAGGTACGCGCTCTCGATGGCCTGTGGATCACCAAGCAGATCGCGATGCAACTGTCGAATTCCCGACTTCACAGACTCGATGGGGGTGCCCTGCATCGAGCCGGAAACGTCGGCAAGGATGTAGACCGGCAGGCGGCGAAGAGACACGGGAGCTCTGGTCGAAAGAGGTGAATGTGGGTGCTTGAGATGCTACGCGCCGGCGCCTCTGACAGATCCCGCAACGCAAGACCCCGTGACGCCGAAGCGCCACGGGGTGTGCCGCGCGGTAGGCCAGCGGCCCGGTGCGCAGCAGGTGCGGTCGATCGACGGCTCTAGCGTGTGCCTCCGGCAGGTGCAGTCTGCACCCCACCAGATGCAGGAGAAAGCGGTCCCTTCGCGGACTTCTTTACAGCGGCAGGCATCGCGGCAGACGAATCCAGCTTCGCCATCGCAGTATCCGTCGGTGAGGTACCAACGCCCTTGAACGGCACGCCGTTCCAGTCGGGTCGCCCCCACAACGCGGGATAGTATTTCACCATCTGTGCACCATACAGCGGCTTGTAGTTTCCGTTGTGACAGGTCACACACTGCGCCTTCGGAGCATCGCCCAGATTGCCGAGTCGTACCGCAGGGTAGACCGGCTGCAGCGGGGAGAGATAGCTCGTGTTCAGATCGCGCAGCATGAGAATGCCGTGATACGCTGTCACTCGTGTCGGTGGGGCCTGCGTCCAACTCGCGAACTGCCGTGAGTTGTGGCAGTAGGTGCAGTTCACGCCGAGCGACTTGGCCTGACTGATCATCAGCGCGTACGTCCACTCCGTTTGCTTGACCGAGCTCCGATTGCCCGTGCGCGACGGCGCCACTTGCTGGGACACGACACGCGCGCCGTCGCGATCGAGATAGTGTCGCAGGTAGTCCGTCTGCTTGGTGTAGAACCAGAGGCCATTCGGCAGGGGCTTGCCCATGTGACACGTGTAGCACGTAACGCCGGTATTCTTGACGTGCTGCGGATACTGACCATTGATGTGTCGCGTCATCTGGAGCATGCGACGCGCAACGAGCTTGGTGTAGATCGGCTTGCCGTTGGGCAGCGTGTCGTCGGCAAGGTTTGCGACGTTGTGGCAGTACGCGCAGTTACCCGTACCCGCCACCCATGTGCTCATGGCAGTCATCGTCCGCAGGAACTCCGTCGGACTGACGTCGTTCAACACCTGCACGTTGCGCCACGGAAGCGGACCCGGAGGAGATTCACCCGCGGGCGGCAACGGATCAGGAATCTTGACCTGCGCAAACTTCGATTTCACGTCGCCGCGCGTGTAGTTCTGTTCCATCGCGACACCGCGATAGCCGACCTGCACGGAATCGGTGCGACGGTCTTCCATGCACGCCCCGAGCAGCAGGAGCAGCGCGGGGGTTGCCGCGATCGCCGTCACCCGGGCCCGTTGAAGTAACGACTTCATGGAGTCCTCCGTGCGCCTGCGGAATCAGTTTTGGCAGGTACACCAGGTGTGGCAGCCGTGGAGTCGGCAGGCTTTTTGGTGGAGTCGGCGGGAACGGTCATCACGGTGCTGTCGAGCATCATCGGAGCGACCGGCGCGTTGTACACAGGGAACGTGTCCGGTGTCGTGCCCTGATAACGCCCGCGTAACAACTGTTGCTGCTCGGGCGTCAACGTGTTCTGCGCCGGATACGTGGAAACCAATCCGTGCTTCACGCCCCAGAGATACCAGTTGTCGACGACCGTGCCGGTGAGCAGAATGCCTATGCCACCAGTAAACGTCGTCAGTACGGCAAACCACCACGCCCAGCGATGAATCGACTCCATCGTCGCGTTGAATCCCATCGTCCAGCGCCAGAAGAGCATTGAACGCTCGGCTGCGGTACCACGATCGGTGATCTGTTCGATTTCACGCTCACCGCCCAGCCGGGCGACCGCGAGAATCGTGGCCGCATGCATGGCGAACAACACGGCGCTGCCATAGAGAAACGCGATGGAAAGCGCGTGGAACGGGTTGTAGTAGAGATTCCCGTAGCGGATCGAGAACGCCGCCGTCCAGTCCAGGTGCGGGAAGATTCCGAAGGGCACCATTTCGCTCCAGCTGCCGACGAACAGTGGCTGGAAGAAGAACGCCAGATACAGGAAAATCGCCGACGCAAACGCCCAAGGCAGATGGGTGCCCATGTTCAGCGCGCGTGCGCGACGATACACACGCACCCACCAGAGCAGGATGCTGAGAGTGAGACAGAAACCCGCCATCAGATACCACCCACCCTGTGCGAGTGGTGGGATGTGCAATCCGTACTGTGGTGGTGGCGGTTCGAGCGCGAGCCACGGGAGCTGTCGGATGAACTCGACCGGATTCCAGCCGACCGACGCCCACATGTTCAGGCCGATGATTTCAAATGCGGCGAGTCCGAAGAGCAGCGAGAGGACGCCCGCGGTGCCGAGGTAAATCGGACCGAACTGCGCGTCACCGAACTTGCCGGCGAGCGAGGAGAAGAAGCCGTTCCCGACCCGACCACCGGGCGAACCGGGAATCGGCAGACCGGGTTCAGGTACGGTCCGGACCTGGACGCGAGTAAAGAGGTTCTGGTATTCAAGCATGTCAGTACCTGTCCTCAGCGCCAGATCGGGAGATTGAGCCACCAGCCCCACCACTCAGGCCAGCCCTTGGTCCAAAACGGGCCGGAGATCACGATGCAGATCGCACTCCAGATGCTGGCACTCACTGCGAGGAAGAGGCCGAGCCGATGGATGCCGATCGCGCCGATCGAGTAGCCGAGCAAGTCGCGGAAGAAAACGTTTTCAGTTTCACTCGTACCGACCGGCGTGCCCTTCTTCGGATTCGTCACCGACAGGATCAACGATCCGTGCATCGCGAGCGCGAGGCAGTTGGTGAAGAAGAAGGTGACGGCGATCATGTGCGCCGGATTGTAGTGAAAGTGGAGATACTGGTATCCCACGTTCGACACCCAATCGAGGTGCGAGAAAATTCCGTATGGAAAGCCGTGTCCCCATGCGCCCATGAGCAACGGGCGAATGACCACGAGGGTGAGGTAAGCGAACACGGCGGCGCCGTACGCCCACGGAATGTGCATCCCCATGCCGAGCTTGCGACTGATTTCGGCCTGCCGTAACGCCCAGCTGCCGAATGCACCGCAGGCACAGATGGTGATGATTTGCCACAAACCTCCTTCACGCAGCGGCGCGAACCCGAGGCCGTACTTCAGGTCGGGCGGTGCAATGGAGATCTGCCAAAGGTTCCACGTCGGACCCATCGCTGCTCCCCACACGCAGAGCAGCGTACCGAGTAGAACAAAAAAGATTGCTGAGACACCAAAAAAGCCCACGTAGAACGGACCGAACCAGAAATCGAAAAGATCTCCGCCAATCAGTGTTCCACCGCGGACCCGATACTTTTTTTCAAAACTGAGCATCGCCATGGGCGATTTCTCCAAGCTGCAGACGATGGCGGAGGCTGGCGTCGGCCGGGGATGGCATCGCACCGACACGTGCGATCACCATCCCGGCGGCGACGCGCGACGTTGTTACCGGCCGGGCGGGAGCGGCGACATCTCTGCCGCTGTTGCCGGAGCCGATGCCCCGACGGGCGCCTGCGCGGCAGACAGCGTGCCGTTCTCGATCCACGAGTAACGCTGTGAGCTGAGCAGGATAAAGTGAATGACGAACGCGAGCAGACCGAGGAAGCCACCCATGGCGACCATGATGCGACGCGGGTCAAACATCAACCATATGCGATGCATGTAGAGTCTCCCTTAACGGGTGGCGGCTGGCGGCGACGCGTACTTCGCGATCGTGCTTGCCGGGTAGTTCACCACGCGAAACGCGAAGAGGTGAATCACCAGGACGGTTCCAGCGATGAACGAGCCTGTGACGGACATTACGATCTTGGGATCGAGTCCGATCCAGATACGGTGCATGGAGCGCTCCTTAGTGCGCGAGAGTTAAGCGGCGATGTGCAGGACTCAGAACCAGGGACGCCAGCTCCACGCGAGCAAATGCGCACCCACTGCGGTCAACACGAACGCCGCCGTGCCCGCGATGAAGTACCCATGAAATCGACGGGCCTCTTCGTCAGTCATGCCGCCATTTCCTTCAGCCATACTTCCTCCCGAAAAAAAGCGATGCTACCGCGCTCATCCCGCGCGGCGGGGATGCCGAGTCCATGCTGGGCTCGGCGAATTCCGTACTTTCTTCGGCTGTAAACTTCACCTTACACTCCATTGCGTCAAGAATTATTTACACCTTTGCCCAACATTCCTTCGACTTCCCCGACATGACAGTCGATTCAGCGCGCGAACCGAGCAAAACCGACCGGAAATTCGACGACGCGCCCCCGCCAGACTGGCCATTCCGGGGCGCCTCGAGACTCCGGGACGTCGACGGCATCCGATGGCACTACCAACAGCTCGGTGAAGGACAGGACTTGCTCCTCGTCCACGGAACGGGCGGCTCGGTGCACTCCTGGGAGCGGTGCCTTGAACCGCTCGCCTCGGCCTTTCGCGTAACTGCCATCGACCTGCCGGGACACGGCTTCACTCTCGTGCCCCCCGAGGTCGACGCCCGCGCGGACAGCTACTCCCTGGACGGGATGTCCCGCGCGGTTGCGTCGCTGCTGAAAACGATTGGTGTTGCACCGACCCTGGTCGCGGGACATTCGGCCGGCGTGTCCGTGTTGCTGCGCATGGTGCTGGATGGACACATCGCACCCGCACGGATCGTCGGCTTCAATCCGGCACTGGTCGCACCGCCCGATTTCTACGTCGCGCTCATTGCACCGGTACTCGGCGCGCTCTTCGAATCGCGCGCGATCGCCGGCAGCGGTGCATGGCTCGCACGAAGCACGCGCATCATTCAGACGATGCTCGCCAGCACGGGAACGCAGCTCAACCCCGACGCACTCGCGCGATACGAATTTCTGTGCGCGCGCCCCGAACATGTCCACGCTGCACTGGCGATGATGTCCCGGTGGGATCTGCCACGCGTTGTGCGGGACACGGTCGCGCTCAGCACCCCGCTCGATCTCATCGCGGGCGCAGACGACCGCTGGGTGCCGTATGCCGCGTTGCAAAAAAGCGTCGCCCGCATTCCGCGAGCGACGCTCCGAGCAATCAATGGTGCCGGACATCTGCTGCCTGAAGAGCGCCCTGACGACGTCGTGCGCGCACTGTTGTATCCGACTTAGGCCGTCGCACCCTGCAACCCGCGTCGCGACGCGAGCACATGGTCGCGCGTGACTATGGTATCGCCCAGGTCACGCGCATCTTTTTCAGCGAGATCGCGCAAACGCTTGGCGGCAGAAATACGAATGAGGACCGGATATTGATCGACAGTTTCGTCGAGCGCCGTCTTTGCTTCGTCGTCCCACGGCAGCTCCTTATGCAGGCGTGAAGGCGTCGCATCGATCTTGTCCATGTCCGTGCCGAGGGGCAGGATGTGGAAGAGCATATCGAAGAGCGCGTTGCACACTTCCTGCACGAGATACGTCGCGCCACTGTAGCCCATGAACGGCGTACCCGTGTGACGACGAATGATCGCGCCCGGAAAACTCGCCGGGATGTACATCGACCGCGCGCCCATTTCCGCGAGATACATCCGCTCGTTGTAGCTGCCGAACATGATGAGCGGCGGCGTTGCCTTGATCGCCGCACGAACGGCTGCGTTATCTGGCTTCACACCAGGCCGACGCGAGAAGGCGAAGGAGCACGGGAGCCCCATCTCCGTCTCGAGAAAATTGCGGACACCGCGCGCGTACGTTTCGTTGGCGACGATCGCAAAGTTCGCCGTGCCAAAGAAATCCTGCGTGACGCTGCGCCACAGATCCCACAACGGCTTGATCGTGGTGTGCTTCTCCTTCTCGATGAACGGCTCCGGATCGAGGCCCAGCATCTCACCAAGCGTGCGCAAAAACTTGGTCGTGCTATGCAGGCCAATCGGCGCCTGCAGATACGGACGATCGAGTGCTTCGCACAGCATGCGGCCGAATTCGCGATACATGCAGACGTTCACATCGGCATCAACCAGTCGCGGCACATTCTCGAGATGACTGCCGAGCGGGAAGACCATGTTCACCTCGGCACCAATCCCTTCAACCAGGCGCCGGATCTCCGCGAGATCACTCGGCGAATTGAAGTAACCGTAGATCGTGCCAACGATGTTCACGCGCGGCTTGTCGCCTTCTTTTTTTTCGCGACGCTTCGGTGCGATGCCTTTCTTGAGGCCGTACTCCGTCCACAACCAGTAGAGCGCGCGTTCGGCCGCTTGCCACTGATCTTCGTCGATCGTGCGCGGAAGGAAACGCTGAATGTTCGTGCCTTCGGGCGTGACACCACCGCCGATCATCTCGGCGATCGAACCGGTGACGACGACAGCCGGCAGTTCGGGGTCGAGTGTGCGGTGCGCGCGTCGCATGGCGCCTTCGGTGCCGTTACGACCCAGCTCTTCTTCACCGAGACCCGTGACAACAATCGGGAGCTCGTGCGGTGGCAGTGCATCGGTGTAATGCAGCACCGACGTCACCGGCAAGTTTTCGCAGCCGACCGGTCCGTCGATAACTACCTGCAATCCCTTGATCGCGGTGAACACATACACAGCGCCCCAGTAGCCACCCGCGCGATCATGATCGAGCACGAGCATCAGACCATCTCCTCCGCCTTGCGCGACTTGGCGAGTTTGGCGAGGTGACGCTTGTAGTGATCGCGGAATTCCGGATGATCCGTCGGCGTGTCTTCCCACACGCCTGCAGCGAAGCCGGTGCCGACACCTTCAAAGAATTCGCTCATCGTATCAAAGCGCGCTTTGTTGCCGAGTGCTGCGTTGACGACGGTCGCGAGTGAGCCCGCACCTGCCGGGCCCATGAGCGGACGCGCGGAAATGAGATTCGTGAAATAGAGCGACGGGGTCGACATCTCTTTCGCTTTCTGAACAACGGGCGTGGTGCCGATTGCGAGATCGGGTTTGAACTCGTGCAACGCGGCAAGATCCTGCTCCAGCGATGCGCGATACTGCACGTGAATGCCTTTCGCCTCAAGCCACTCGCGATCGACTTCAGAGTACGGCGTGCGCGGACAGGCGGTGCCCACGTAGCGCAAATCAGCGCCGCTTTCAACGAGCAGCCGCGCAACGATCAACTCCGATCCTTCATAGCCAGACATTGTGATGCGGCCGTTGATCGGCTTTGCCGCAAGCGCACCCTTGATGGCCGGAAGAAACTTGTTCTTCGCCGCATCGATCTTGTCGCGCGATACGTTCGCCATCTGGCCGATCGCTTCGAGCCAACCTTCAGTGCCGTCGTAGCCAACCGGTGCCGAGCCAACGATCGGTCGTCCAGCGGCGGTGAATTCGCGATATGACGCCGTATAGAACGGATGAATTGCCGCAACGCCAACGCAATCGAGTGCCGCGTACAGCTCGCGCCATTCACGCGTCGGCACGACAGGCCCGGCCGCGAGTCCAAGTGGCTCGAGCATCATGCCGATGCCGACGGGATCTACGGGGAACATTTCGCCAACGAGTGTGACGGTTGGCTTCTCACTCTTGCCGCCGCGCGGCGCAGCAACGGGACCTTGCTCGGCTTCGTTGCGCGCGTAACGCAACATCGCACCGGCGAGCACGTCCTTCGCTTCTGCGTGCGTGGGCACGCCAAATCCGGGCACGTCGATGCCGATGATGCGTACGCCGTTGATCTCTTTCGGCAGCAGCTGCAGCGGAACGCCCGACGCAGTTGGCACGCAGAGATTCGTGATCACGATCGCGTCGTATAACGCGGGGTCGGCCATTGCGTGGACGGCGTCGCGGATGTCTTCGAACAGTTTTCCTGTGACGAGCGACTCTGAATTGAATGGCACGTAACCAACGGTGCGACGCGCTCCGTAGAAGTGCGACGTGAAGGTGAGTCCATACACGCAGCACGCCGAGCCCGAAAGAATCGTCGCTGTGCGGCGCATGCGCAGGCCGACGCGCAACGAACCGAAGGCGGGACACATGCTCTGCGGCTGATCGTGCGGTCCCTTTGGATAGTCGGCCGCGTAGCGATCGAGCGTCTCGCTCTTGCCCGCCGCTTTCGCGGCCGCGAGCATCTCGTTTGCGCCAGCGTGACAGCCAAGTCCATCGGCGGCAGTCGCCGCTTCGTTCATTGCGCTGCCATCGAGAATCGGCAACGCACGAGATGTCGGTTGATCCGCATCGTTCGATGTCGGCGTGTTGGCCGTATCGTCATACACGATCTCACCGCTCGCATTCTTGATCATCACTGACTCGGCGTCAAACGGTGTCGTACACGACTTCGAGCGACGGCTTGGTCACGTCTTCACGTCCAACGAGATCGAACATCGTTGCTGGCTCAAGCACCACATTGCCGCCAACCTGACTCGCCGCGAAAAGGCCGAGCAACTGATCCTGCGTGAGCGGCTTTGGCCGTACGGGCGGTGCATCGGCCACGGCTTGCGCGAGTTCGGCGAACAACGGTCCCCACTGCCCGCCGGGATAGCCGATGATCTCGTAATTCGCGCTCTTCTTGCGGATGTCGTCGTGCGCGGGGACTTTCGCCAGAATCGGGATGCCGGCGGCGTTCGCAAATGCTTCCGCTTCGCCCGTGCCGTCGTCCTTGTTGATCAGAATGCCGGCGACGCCAACGTTTCCGCCCAGCTTCCGGAAGTATTCCACGGCGGAGCAGACGTTGTTTGCCACGTACAGTGATTGCAAATCGTTCGAACCAACGACGATGACCTTCTGGCACATGTCGCGCGCGATAGGCAGTCCGAATCCACCGCACACCACATCGCCCAGGAAGTCGAGCAACACGAAGTCAAAGCCCCATTCGTGGAAGCCCAACTTTTCGAGAATCTCGAAGCCGTGGATGATGCCGCGTCCGCCGCACCCGCGTCCGACTTCAGGTCCGCCAAGCTCCATCGCGAACACACCATCGCGCTTGAAACAGACATCACTGATCGAAACCTGTTGTCCGGCCAGTTTGAGACGCGACGAGACTTCGATGATCGTTGGGCAGGCGCGTCCACCAAAGAGGAGTGAGGTCGTGTCGCTCTTGGGATCGCAGCCGATCAACAGCACCTTTTTCCCCTGCTGCGCCATCATGTACGAAAGGTTTGCAAGCGAAAAGCTCTTGCCGATTCCGCCCTTGCCGTAGATCGCGATGATCTGCGTTTCCTTCGTCACCGGTCCAGTGTGAACGGTCTCTGGTGCGACGGCAGCTTCGTCGCGCACGCGCGCGTGCAATTGGTGCAGCGCACCGTTGGTGCTTGAACCGTTGTCGCTCATGCAGCCGTTCTCCAGTCGAGGATCATCTTGACGCAATGGGGATCGCCAAACGCGGTGGTGTACGCGTTGGCAGCACGTTGTACGGGTTCGCGGTGGGTGATGAGGCCATCGAGTGCGAGCGCACCCGTGTTGGCCAACTCCGCGATAGTGCGCAGATCGGATTCCTTCCACTGCGCTGCGATGCGAAAGCGCGCTTGTCGCATGAACGCCGCGGGGAAGGTGAATGACACCGGCTCGCTGTAGAAACCGCCCAGACAGATTTCGCCGCTTGGCGCGAGTCGCGAAACGAGCGAATCGAAAATGTGGTTCGCGCCGCTGACTTCGCAGATCGTGCGATAGTCGCGACGCGGGTCGTTGTCGGGGTGCACCACTTCGTAACCGCGCGCGCCATCCATGCGTATGGGGTTTGTCTCCCACACGGTTGGTGTCTTTCCGCCGTACAACACGACGAGTCGCGCGATCAAGCGACCGAGCGCTCCGTGACCAACGATCAGCTCCGGCAACTGTTCCGGTACCGCGCGCGGCGAGACACCGGGCGATGAGAGGCAGAGCGCGTTGTGGGCAGTGGCGGCAAGGGCGAAGAGCGCACCGCGTTCGCCGAGTGTTGGGTCGAGTACGGTGGTTTTGGCGCCCGGCACGACGACCAGCGACGCCTGTCCGCCAAAGAGTCCGCGCGCATCGGTGAAGCCGCGCGATCCAGCGATGTAAACCATTTCGCCCGCGCAGCGCCCCGAGTCCGGCCCGGCTTCCACGATTTCGCCGACACCTTCGTAGCCTGGTACAAGCGGGTAACCGAGGCCGGGGAAGGGTGGCATCGTGCCGGTCCAGAGCATCCGCTCAGTTCCGGTGCTGATTCCAGACCAGCGCATCGCGACCAGAACGTCCGCGTCGGTTTGCGGCACGAGGGTCAGCGTCCTGACGGATAGTTGCTGGGGCTGTTCAAAGACGACTGCGAGCGTTTCCACAGACTCCACGAAATTCCTCGCGAACCGACAAGCTGCAGCGCTCAGCTGGGAGCCGAGCGGCGATCAAGTGTAAGGTTATGTTGACACCACCGACTGTCAAGAATCCCGAACGTGTGGATCGGGATCGAAAATGGCGCACTGATGACCCTCGTGGTCAAACGTGCGCGACGATGAGGCCCGTGTGGATCGGGAAGCGAGTGGAGTACTCGACGCTTTTCCGGAAACCAGCGGTGCGGAGCATGGCGTGCAGCTCGTGGGGACGCCGCGCGCGACCTTTCCCCATCGCCATAAGGTAGAACGAGAAGTAGGCATCGCCGACCGTTTCGGCACCGCGGGCGCCAGCGAGCGCTTCGGCGATCAGCAGCACCCCGCCAGCAGGAAGCGCTTCCCGGGCGCGGATAAGCAGGCGCTGCACCGACTCATCGTCGTGATCGAGGAGGACACGCACCAGCGAGATGACGTCTGCGCCGATGGGAAGCGGATCGGCGTGGAAGTTACCGCCATCGCAGCGGGCGCGGTCGCCCATCCCCGCATGCTCGAGCCGCGACCGCGCGCGCCCGGCAACGGCGGGGAGGTCGAAGAGCCGGAGTTCGAGGTGGTGGTGACGCTTGCCGACAATGGACAGGAAGGCGCCTTCGCCACCGCCTACGTCGAGCAAACACTTGTGCTTGGAAAGGTCGTAGGCGTCCAGCACATCATCGGCGACCGGCGGGAGCGTGGCGGCCATGATCTCGGAGTAGGCGGCAACGCGGGTCTCATCTATTGACTGCGGACGCGGCGCGTCGGCATAGGACCAGTAGCGCGACAACTCGGTGCGGAAGTCGGCACCCTGCCGCAGCAGCGCGACCGGATCACTCAGGTCCTGGTACGCGATCTGGTGGTGACGGATCAGGGCCACGACGCCGGTGTTCCCAACAAGGGGAGCCCCGAGGGTGCCAAGCGCGACCCGACCGTGTCGCCGTTTGGACAGCAGTTTGAGCGACACGGCCGCGTTCAGCAGCCGTTCAGTACTCGAGCGGGAGAGGCGCGTGTGCGCCGTGATCTCGTCGATCGTCCGGGCACCTGCAGCGAGGTACTCGAAGAGGTCGAACTCGACGCAAGCCAGCAGCGTTTGTGTGTACACGAAGCCCGACACGACATCGAACAGCGCCTTGGAGCGGCGCATGGTGATGGGGCGTGTGAGCGGAAAGCGAGCGCTCCACTTCTGAAACCCTTCGGTGGCGACGAGCGCGTTCCAGCGGTCGTGCCATCGTTCCAAGAAGGTGGGCGGTGGAACGGCGCCAGCGGCGACTGGCCTCACAGGAGACGCGACTGTCGCAGCCGTGGCCGGTGCGGCGGCTCGACCGCGCTCAGGCGCAGCCGTCGCTTGAGAAGCCAAGAGGATGTGCTCGGGAGGGTTCACGGGCCGAGGATACCTTGCGCGCTTTCGAGTGTCAAGAAATGTGTACACCTTTGAGTGTCCGCTCTTGCTCACACCGGAGCGGACTCCTAACGTGCCCTCGGCCGCGGGTCGCTGCTCCGCGCCGATCAACCCAAGTGGACTTGCATGAGACCGGTCTTTCCGTTCAGCGCGATCGTTGGTCAGGACGAGATGAAGCTGGCGTTGCTGTTGGTGGCGATCGATCCCACCATCGGTGGCGTCATGGTGTTTGGCGACCGGGGAACAGGTAAGTCGACCGCCGTCCGTGCGCTCGCTGGGCTGCTGCCGAGTATGAAGGTGGTGGCCGGGTGCCGTTACGGGTGTGCGCCAAATGCAAACGGCGCGCGCTGCGACGAGTGTCAAGCGCGAGCGTTGCGTGGTGATTCAATGCGCTCGATCAGTGCGCCGGTTCCTGTGGTCGATCTGCCGCTGGGCGCAACTGAGGACCGGCTGGTGGGCGCACTCGATCTCGAAAAGGCGCTCACGAGCGGCGAGAAGGCGTTTGAGCCGGGGCTCCTTGCACGCGCACACCGCGGCTTTCTATACGTCGACGAGGTCAACCTGCTTGAAGATCATCTCGTCGACCTGCTGCTCGATGCGGCGGCGACCGGCGAGAACGTCGTTGAGCGGGAAGGTGTGAGCGTGCGCCATCCTGCGCGATTCGTGCTTGTTGGCAGCGGAAATCCGGAAGAAGGCGAATTGCGTCCGCAGCTGCTCGATCGATTCGGACTCGCGGTGGATGTTCGCACACCACAGCAGATCGCGACGCGCATCGATGTCATCAAGCGACGCGATGCATTCGATCGCGACCCGGTCACCTTTCTTGCGCACTGGACCAAGGCCGACGCGAAAGTGCGGCGTTCTCTCGAAAAGGCACACTCACACCTCGACGTGCTCGAGGTCTCCGACGAAGTGCTCACCCGCGCCGCTGCACTCTGCACGATGCTCGGTACTGACGGTCTGCGCGGTGAACTGACGTTGCTGCGAACATCCCGCGCGCTCGCTGCATACGAGCACGCGACCAGTGTGACGTTGACGCATCTCCGTCGCATCGCACCGATGTCGCTACGGCATCGTCTGCGCCGCAATGTGCTCGACGATGCCGGCTCCACCACGCGTGTCGAACGTGCGATCGCCGAACTATGGGGCGACGCTCCCGTTACGGCGTGATGTACGATGCAGTCGTTGACGCTGCCGCATGAACAACACGTGACCGACTCATCCCACGAATCACTTCGTTCGCTTGACGACGCAACGCTCATTGCAGCGATGCTCGCCATCGATCCGCGTGGCCTCGGCGGGATTGTGCTAGACCACCCGATGCATGAACAGGCGCACGCATTCTGCGAAGCGGTGCGGCGACTGTTGCCGGCGGGCGCACCGGTGCGTCGCGTGCCGATCGGTGTGAGCGCAGACCGTTTGATCGGCGGCGTGGATCTGGCGGCAACGTTGAACAGCGGGCGCCTTGTCGCCGAGCGAGGTGTCTTGGCTGCCGCAGATGGCGGTGTCGTTGTGCTGCCGATGTGTGAACGCGCGACTGTCTCGGTGCGCACAACGCTCTGCGAAGTACTCGACAGCGGCGCACTGCGCGTTGCGCGTGATGGCATCGGTGCGCATCACGATGTGCGAGTCGTTGCGGTGCTGCTCGACGAGTCGGTTGACGACGAGGCGATCCATCCCGCACTCATCGACCGCGTCGCGTTTCGCATTCCGTTGATCGATACGATTGATGCCGATCAAGTAGCGGCGCTACGTGACGCCGTGACGACGGCTCGCGAACGTGTGGTCGACGTGGCGGTCGATGACGTATGGTTGTCTGCGTTCTGCCAAACAGCGGACGCATTCGGTGTGGACTCGATGCGGGCGCCGCTGTTTGCATTGCGATGCGCGCGCGCACACGCCGCACTCGACGGGCGCGATAGCGTATCGCATGTGGATGCCGAAGTTGCGGCGAGGCTCGTGCTGACACCACGCGCCACTCGACTTCCCGTCGAACCGCCGCCGCCAGAATCAGCCAACGATGAGCCGCCACCGCCTCCGCCGGAATCTTCCGACTCGATCGATGCGCCACCACCTCCGCCCGAGTCCGACGAAGACGAACAGCACGCGGAACCGCCGCCGCCGAGCGAAATCGAGCTGTTGCGTGAGGCGGTGGCTGCGGCGCTGCCTCCGGGGATGCTCGAAGCGTTGATGGCGCGCGCCAACTCCGGCTCCGTGCAGGGGCGTGTCGGGGCGGAGGAGCAGAGCGTGCTTCGTGGACGGCCGCGTGGTGCGCGGAGCGGATTGCCGCGTGGCGGCGCGCGTCTACATCTCCTCGAAACGTTGCGCACCGCTGCGCCTTGGCAGCGCGTACGGGGGCGCCCGCTGGGCGAGAGGACGCGCATCGCGATCCGCCGTGAGGATTTTCGCATTCGCCGTTTTGTCGAGAAGACTGGCACGACCGTGATCTTTCTTGTCGATGCGTCGGGATCGTCTGCGATGCAGCGACTGTCTGAAGCCAAGGGGGCGATTGAACTGCTGCTGGCCGAGAGCTATGCGCGGCGTGATCGTGTCTGTCTCGTCGCATTCCGCGGCACTGGCACTGAAGTTCTCTTGCCGCCGACGCGCGCACTCGCGCGTGCGAAGAAGGTGCTGGCGGCGTTGCCTGGTGGTGGTGGCACGCCAATCGCCGCCGCAATCGATAGCGCAACGCAGCAGGCGCTCGCGACGCGACGCGACGGCAGCGTCCCGCTTGTGGTGGTGCTCAGTGATGGGCGCGCAAACATTGCGCGCGACGGCACACCGGGACGCCCCGGCGCAGAACGCGATGCACTCGCCGCCGCATCGGCCTTCGCGCAGTTCGGATTCTCGTCACTGTTTGTCGACACATCCCCACGCGGTGAAGCGGTCGCACGCAGAATCGCCGACGCAATGCGGGCGCGATACGTGCTGCTTCCGTATGCTGACGCGAAGGCACTCGGTGGACTTGTGCGCACGGCCAAACAACTGGCGGAGGCACCGTGAGCACCGTCGCGGGCGATGTCGCGCCGACGGTGCGCATGCGTCGTCGGCTGTTGCCTGCCTTATTGCGGGCGCGACACCCGGACACGCTCGAAGGCACCGATATCGCCACGCGCGAAACGGCCCTCCGTGTGGCGATGCGCTCGTTCTTTGTGGTGGTGCTTTTCTGGTGGAGCGCGACCGGCGCGATTTTCGCGCTCGAGCGCACACCGGCGACACGCGCACTCGGCTTGGTGGTCGCGAGTGCATTTGCCGTGTGGGGCGCATGGTTGCTCTGGGTGGAACGCGATCGGGAATCTGCGAGCGCGGCGCGTCGCAGCTTTCTGGGTGCGGCGTTCCTTTGGACGTGGGTGCAGGTCTCGTTCTACGGCGGATGGATTATCGGACCGTCGTGGCTCTCGATATCGGTACGCTCGGAAGCACCGTCACTGCGGCATGCGCTTGATGCCGTCACGTCGATGCTCTGGTACCAGCTGGCGATGCTGCTGGTGCTGTGGGTTGCCGGGGTGCTCGTTGCCCGTCGGGCCAATCGCGTTGGTTGGTGGGCGCTGCTCCTTTTTTGGAGTACCCATCAACTCGCGTGCATCAACATCTTTGTCGGCGTGGAGAATCCGGGGCGCGGATTCTTTCCGGAACCGCTCGTGTTTCTCGAGTCGTACTTTGGTCCGCAGCGAAATTCGTGGCTGATGCCACTGTCGATTGCGCTGCTGCTCGCCGTCACACTTCGCATGATCGTGCACGCGCTGCGCGACGCAACGCCGATGCGACGTCAGTCGATGATGCTGCTTGCCGTACTGGGATCACTCGGCGTTCTCGAACTGGGCGTGCTCGCCACGCCGATCAATCTGCAGCTGTGGGAATGGTTTCTGGCGGTGCGAGGCTACTGATTCGGTCCTGCACAAGGCCTGTGGCGAACTGAGAGCCGCGCCCTATTCGTAGCGTAGCGCTTCAATCGGATCGAGTCGTGCCGCACGTCGCGCCGGCAGCATTCCAAACACGATGCCGATGCCAACTGAGACTACGACTGCGATCAGCGTGAGTCCGACCGGTACCGGCGCATCCACGGCCATCGCCAGCGATGCGACGCGGCCAAGCGCCAGACCAAATACGATCCCGATCACGCCGCCGATGCCGGTGAGCGTTGACGCTTCAATCAGAAATTGCAGCAGGATATCGCGTCGAGTTGCGCCGAGTGCTTTGCGTACGCCGATCTCGCGGGTACGACTGGTGACGGAGACCGTCATGATGGCCATCACGCCGATTCCGCCGACAAGCAATGCGACGGCCGACAGAATAATCATCACGAGGAAGAACACGCTCGTCAGATTGTTGAACGTGTCGAGTACCTGGTCCTGCGTGATGATGTCGAACGTGTTTCCATCGCTTGGTCGCAGTCGACGCATTTCGCGCAGTGCCATGATCGCTGCACCTTGTGCGTCCGAGACGCGATACCCATCGCGTGGTTTGACGGGCATCCAGAGTGCGTTCGTGCGATCGATATCGAATTGGTGATCGAGCATTTTGAAGGGGACAACGGCGCCGACGCCGGCTCCTGGCGGCGCGAAGATATTGGCCGGTTCCTGCCAAATACCAATCACCTGCGCGGGGCGCCCGCCGATGCGCACCCATCGGCCGATGGTCTGCTCCCGACCGAAGAGGCGAATGGCCGTGCGTTCTTCCAGCACAACCACCGACGCGCCTGTGGCCATCTCACTCTTGGTGAACCAGCGACCGACTGAGAGTTCACCGCCCTGAATTTCTGTGAAGCCATCGTCAGCGCCAAAGACTGCCAATGGTTGTGAACGTACGCCATCCGACTCGATGCGTGCCAGCGCCTGCCCCCAGAGCGACGCGTACGAAATTTCCGGGAGACGCCGAATCGTTTCCGCCTCGCGCTCGCGAATGTCGGGTCTGATGCGCACGTCCTTCGGCAGGTTGTCCGGATTCAATGGAACCTGCGAAAACTTCTTCATCACGTAGAATGTCGTGGGGCCCGCGACTTCAAACGTGTGATTGATCTGTGCCTGAATGCCCTGAACGATTGCCGCCATCGCCATCACGGTCGCGACACCAATCACGACACCAAGAATGGTCAGCGATGAACGCAGTTTGTTGGTGCGCAATGCATCGAGTGCAATGCGTACATTCTCCGACAGCGCGCTGGTCGCGAACATGTCGAGTCTCCGCTCAGGTTTCGGCGCGCATGGCTGTGATCGGATCGAGTCGGGCGGCGCGTGAAGCAGGATAGACGCCGAACAACACGCCGATACCGGCACCGAGCGTGAGTGCCAGCGCGACGGACCACCACGTCACGCGCGCAGGCAGGGGCGAGACCGCGGCAATCGTTGCAGCCAATGCCCAGCCAGACAGCACGCCAAGAATTCCGCCGAGCATTGCGAGCGCGATCGCTTCCGCCAGAAACTGTTTGCGCACATCGGCCGACGTCGCGCCCATCGCTTTGCGCAACCCGATTTCATGCGTACGCTCAGTGACCGCCATGAGCATGATGTTCATGATCACGATGCCGCCGACGAGCACGCCGATCGCAACGACCGCTGGCACCACCGCGAACAGCACAGCGGTCAACTGATTCCAGAAGTCGACGAGTGCGTCGGCGGTGCTGATGGTGAAGTTGTTTGCGTCCGACGGCCGGAGCCCGCGTGCGACCCGCATTGCTTCTTCGGCCCGCGCCATCGCGGGCGCAACTTCAGCGGCGGTGTTCACCTTGACCGAAACGGTCGTGGTTTGGCGTCGACCGTAAATACCCTCGAACGCGGTGATCGGCATCAACGCAAACCCGTCGAACGACTGACCGAGCACGCGTCCTTTCCGGGCGACCACGCCGATCACGGTGAAACGTTGTCCCATTATGCGAACGTCCTTGTCCATGGCGTTCGCGCCATCAAACAACGTCGCAGCGACGTCGGCTCCAATCACGATCACGTTGCGCCGATCGCGCACGTCGATTTCACTGAGCGGACGTCCTGACGTGAACCGATAGTCCTGCACGACCTGATAGTCGCTGGTCACACCGAAGATCTGTACGCTGCCAAGTGTTCGATCACGCCACACAACATCGGCCTGCGGTGTCGGCCACCCCGATTGCAGACTGATCGCGACGGCGTCTGGAAGCGCGGCGCGCACGGCGTCGGCATCGGCCTCATCGATCTTCGGTCGACGCTCGAGAACGCGGAACTGATCGTCGTTGAAGAGACCGATGCTGATCGGCGTGCGGCGCACCTGAAAACTGTTCATGCCGATCATCGCGTCGGCAATGTTCTCCTTTACGTACGCATTCATCCCCTGGATGATTGCGACGACAGCAACAAGGAAACCGACCGAGACGACGATGCCGAGCAGCGTGAACGCCGTGCGCAACGGGTTCACGCGAAGTTGCCTCAGCGCCAGTCGCAGCACATCGGAAAAGCGCACGTATGGTCTTTCGCTATTCGTGTCGGAGTGCTTCGATCGGATCCAGCTGCGATGCGCGCATGGCCGGGAGCATACCGAACGCCACGCCGGTGATGGCGCTGGCCACGAGCGCCGTGACGACAATGTTCAGCGGCAGCGTGGCAGGGATCGGGCTGTTGGCGCGAATCGCCCAGGCAAGCAGCGCGCCGATGACGAGGCCGATGATCGCCCCGATGGACGTCAGCGTGGCCGCCTCGACGAGAAATTGCCAGCGGATGGTGCCTGCGGTCGCGCCCAGTGCCTTGCGAACGCCGATTTCACGCGTGCGCTCGGTGACCGAGATCATCATGATCGCCACGACCCCGACGCCACCAACGAGCAGCGCCACCGCCGACAGCGCCAACCCGACGGCGAAGATCGCGCCGAAGAGTTGGTTGAACGTGTCCATGATGCGATCCTGCTCGACAAGGTAGAAGTCGGCACGGTCGCCGGGTTTGAGTCCGCGGCGGGCGCGCATCGCCGCCTGCACTTCGTCCATTACTTCGCTCTGCACGGCGTCGCCGTATGGGCGCACCAGTAGGGAAAGTCCCCGCTTGAAGGCGTCGAGATGGCGCACCGAACTCTGCAACGGAATGATCGCGCGCGGCGTATCGGGACCCTTTCCCTCGAGCGTCTTGAGGAAGCCGGCCTTCGGGTGATAGATGCCGATCACGGTGAACTGCTGGCCGTTGATCTGCACCTCCTTACCAATCGGTTCGGACTGCCCGAAGAGCTGCGCCTTGAGGGTGTCGTTGACCAGAATGACGGGCTGCCCGGCGTCGTGCTCGTTCTTGGTAAAGTTGCGACCGGGGAAGATGTCAGCGGCGTCGACCATCGGCCATTCGCTGCTGTACGCATCGTAACCGACATTGTCGATGCGGCTGTTGCGATAGGCGAAGTTGCCCGAGCCCCCAAGCACTCCGATGACGGTCTCGACGCCCGGCACGCGCTTGATCATCTCCCACTCCGCGAACGAGATCGCGGGATTGCGCCGGTCAGGACATTTCTCGTCGGTGCCGTCGCAGGCGTTGATGCCGGTGCCTTGGCGCTGCACGATGAACGTGGTCGCGCCGATGGCCTGCAGGTCTTGCTGGAAGGACTGTTTGATGCCGTTGACGACGGCACCCATGGCCACCACCACGAATACACCGATGGCGACGCCGGCGATGGTCAGCGCGGCGCGCACCTTGTTGATGCGGATCGCCTCGAAGGCCATACCGACGCCTTCAAAGATCAGGAGGAGTTTGTTCACGCGACTATTCCTGACGCAGGGCGGTGATGGGATCGAGCTTGGATGCCCGACTGGCTGGATACATACCGGCCGCAATGCCGACGCCAGCGCCAGTGAGAAGTGCGGCGCCGATGGACCACGGCGCGACCGCTGCCGGAAGCGGTGTGAGGACGGAGATGAGGTACGCCAGCCCGATGCCGAGGGCGATACCGATCGCGGCGCCCAGCACGCTGAGCGTGGTCGCCTCGACAAGGAATTGCGACAGGATATCGCTCCGCTTCGCGCCGAGTGCTTTGCGGATGCCGATCTCGCGCGTGCGTTCCGCGACCGCGACCAACATGATGTTCATGATCACCATCGCACCCACGACGAGACTGATCGCGGGCAGCGCCGTTCCGAAAAGCACCAAACGTCCTTTCAACTCGTTGATGAAGCCGAAGGCGGCGTCCTGCGTGACGAGGCCAAAGTCGTCGGCCTCGCCCGCGCGCAGCCCGCGAATGGAGCGCAGCGCACCGCGCGCCAGTTCGATTCCCTCGTCGATCTCGGGGCGCGTATTCGCCTGCACGATCAGCGAACCGATATCACCGCGCGGTTTGATGATGCGCCCCATGGGCGACGTGCGCGGCGCAATGGCGAGCCGGTCCAGCGAGAACCCAAAAACAGAGCCCTGCTTTTCCACGACACCGATCACGGTGAAGGGGATGCCGGCGATGCGCAGTTGGCGTCCTTCGGCATTGAGCCCCGGAAAGAAATGCTCCGCGACTTCGACACCAATCACGATGACCGGCGACCCTGTTCGCACTTCCTGGTCGGTGAACGCGCGACCCGTGGTGATGCCGAACTTCTTGATGGTGAAGTAGTCGGCGTCGGTGGCGACGGTCTGCACCTGCTTCGGGCGCGCACCGGGCGCACTCGCGTAGGTGAACGACTCCGAAGTCGCCGCCGACGGCATCGTTGGCGGGAGTGCGGCGCGAACGGCGTCGATATCGGTCATCAGGATGAGCGGACGACGTGACGCCATGCGTGAATCGGCGCCACGCGGCCCCCCAGGGCCGACGTTATCGAACCGACGGAGCGTAAAGGTATTCGCGGCGATCAGTCTTCCGGCGAAATCTTCTTCCACGTAGCGCCCCATCCCCTCGACGATCGACACGACGGCGATGAGGAACATCACGCCGATCGTGACCCCGAGGAGGGTGAACGCGCTCTTCAGCTTTTGGACACGAAGCTGGGACAGGGCAAGGCCGATCGCATCACGAGTCTTCACCTCTCAACAATAACGCCCCGCGCTCCAGCGCACCGTCTCAACATGCCCCACGCGCACCGTTCAACTACTCGTGGCGCAGCGCCTCGATCGGGTCCAGGCGCGAGGCTCGAAGGGCCGGGGCCGTGCCAAACACCACGCCTGTCAGAATGCTGGCGCCCAAGGCCATGAAGATGGCCGACGCGGGAATGGACGTCGGCACCGGCGTGTAGGTGCGGACGGCCCACGCCAGCATGCTCCCGATGATCAGCCCAACCGACGCGCCGATCGACGTCAGTGTCGCGGCTTCGACCAGAAACTGCCAGAGGATTGTGGCTCGAGTCGCGCCCAGCGCTTTACGCACCCCGATTTCGCGAGTTCGCTCGGTTACAGAGATCATCATGATCGCGACGACGCCAACACCGCCCACCATCAGCCCGACGCCTGAAAGCGCGAGGCCGACCAGGAAGATCGCGCCAAAGAGCTGGTTGAAGGTGTCGAGCATGCGGTCTTGCGCGACGATGGCAAAGTTGCTGGGCTGACCGGGCTTGAGCCCACGGGCGCCGCGCAACAGCTCCGTCACACCGTCCATCACGGCCGCCTGATTCGCGCCGTCACGCGGCTTTACCATGAGCATCAGCCCGCGCCGCCAGACGTCGAGATGACGGTAGGCAGTCATCATCGGGAGAATCGCGCGCGGCTTGTCGGGGCCTCGGCCGTCCATCGTCTTGAGAAAACCGGCCTTCGTGTGAAAGACGCCGATGACTTTGAACTGCTTTCCCTCGACGGAAATCAGCTTGCCGATGGGATCAGAGTCGCCGAAGAGTCGATTCTTGAGCGTGTCGTTCACCAGCGCGACCTGCGCGCCTGCATCATGCTCGGCGCTCGAAAAACTGCGGCCGGGCGAGATGTCGGCAACGTCGGTCTGAATCCAGTCGGTGCTTTGCGCGTCGTAGCCGACGTTCTTGAGCTCGTGACCGCGGTATTCGACCGTCGTCTCGCCCGACAGCCACGCGGTCGCCGTTTGCACGGTCGGCTGGCGCCGGATTGCTTGCCATTCGCCGAGTGTAATCGCCGGATTCTTGCGATCCGGACAGGTGTCATCGGTGCCATCGCAATTGCCGAGACTCACCCCGCGGCGGCGGACCTGAAAGGCAGTCGCACCAAACTCGTCGAGGTCGGCCTGAAAGCTCTGTCGAATGCCATTTACGGTCGCGCCCATCGCCACCACAACGAAGACGCCAATCGCGACACCGGCGATGGTGAGCGACGCACGCACTTTGTTGGCGCGCATCGCATCAAGCGCCATCCCCATCCCTTCCAGCGCCATGAAGACGCGATCGATCAGTCGCATGCCGCTATTCCTGACGGAGAGCCGCGATGGGATCGAGGCGCGCGGCGCGGCTCGCGGGATAGATACCGGCAACAATACCGACGCCGGCGCCCACGGTCAGCGCGGCCAGAATGGACCACGGCGCAACGGCAGCAGGTAGCGGCGTCGTCGCGGCTATGATGGCGGCGAGACCGATACCGAGCGCAATACCGAGCGCGGCACCGACGACACTGAGCGTTGCCGATTCGACAAGGAACTGCGAAAGGATGTCGCGGCGCCGTGCGCCGAGTGCTTTGCGCACGCCGATTTCACGCGTGCGTTCTGCGACGGCCACGAGCATGATGTTCATGATCACCATCGCACCAACGACAAGCCCGATCGCGGGCAGCGCTGTGCCGAAGATGACCATCTTCGATTTGATGTCGTCGAAGAAGGCCATCGCTTCGTCCTGCGTTTCGAGCGCAAAGTTATCGGCTTTACGAGGCGGCAGCTTCCGCGCAGCTCGAAGGACTTCACGTGCCACGTCGATCCCGTCTGTGACAAGCAGCGCCGTCGGCGCCTGCACAACCATCGTCTCGATGTCGCCAGCCGGCATGATCGCGCGTTGCAGTGGACTTGTGTACGGGGCGATCGCCATCCGGTCGAGTGAGAAGCCGAATACGGTGCCTTGCTTCTCGATGATGCCTATCACCTCGTACGGAACGCCATTGATGCGCAACTCGCGGCCTATCGGATCGAGTCCCCTGAAGAAATGCTCGGCGACTTCGACTCCGATCACGACCACTGTCGAACCTGCGTTCACCTCCTGCGCGCCGAACGCTCGTCCGCGTTCGACGTTGAACTTCTTGATCGTGAAGTAGTCCGCTTCAGTCGCGATCGCCTGCACCTGCCTCGGCCGATTGAACTGCGACGTTGCATTGATGAAGCTCTCGCTGGTGATCGCCGAGCGCGATCCCTGTGGCAACACACTTCGCACCAGTGCAGCATCGTTGGCGAACAGGCGCGGGCGACGCTGAATTTCACGCCAGTCGACGTTGTCGTCGTCGCTGAAGTTGTTCCAGCGGCGCAGCGTGAACGTGTTCACGCCAAAGAGCTTGCCGGCAAAATCGTTCTCGACGTAATTGCTCATCCCCTGCACGATCGACACGACGGCAATCAGAAACATCACACCGATCGTCACACCGATCAGCGTGAAAAAGCTCTTGAGCTTCTGCACGCGAATGGTGTTGAGCGCCAGTCGAACGGCTTCGAGGAAAGGCATCAGCTCGACCGGTTATTCGTAGCGGAGGGCGTCGACAGGATCGAGGCGTGAGGCGCGGCTCGCGGGCAGCAGACCAAACAGAATCCCAGTCACGCAGCTCGCCCCCAGTGCCGCGACAACCGCGAGTGGCGGGATGGATGCTTCGACGGGGGTGAAGCTCCGAATGAGCAGCGCACCGAGCCAGCCGACCGAGAGACCGATCGCGCCGCCGATACCGGTGAGGGTGGCTGCTTCTACAAGGAATTGCCATAGAATGGTCGCCCGTGTCGCGCCGAGTGCTTTGCGCACTCCGATTTCGCGCGTGCGCTCGGTTACGGAGATCATCATGATCGCCACCACGCCCACGCCACCGACGATCAGCCCGACTGCCGAGAGTGCGATCATCACGAGAAAGAACATGCCAAAGATTTTGTCGTACGTTTCCATCAGCTTGTCCTGCGTGATGATCGCGAACGACGACTCATCGTTGGGGCGCAGCCCGCGCTGACCCCGCAGTGACGCGGTGACATCGTCGACGGCCTGATCGCGCGTGACGTTTTCGCGCGGCTTGATGGCGAGCGCGATGTTACTGGACCGCGCCCCGACGTAGCGGATCAAGGCGTTCACAGGCACAACAGCTTTGGGACGCTCGCCGCCGGAAAGAAAGCTCGCGTTGTCTTTGTAGACCCCGATCACTTCGAACGGAACACCGTTCATGGTGATCATCTTGCCGATGGGATCGAGCTCGTCGAAGAGGCGCTCCTTCATCAGCGTCGAGATCACGGCAACACGCGCACCGGTACGCGCTTCAGCCGTAGTGAACGCGCGCCCCGGGAATATTTCCGGGGCACTGATAGCGGTCCATTCGGCGGAGTATCCCTCGAGTGGCGCCGACGAGAGGTTGCGTTCGCGGAACTTCACGGACGCACTCCAGTCGAGACGCGAACCGACGGTCTCGAGCGTCGACAGGCGTTGCAGCGCCTCGATCTCTGCTGGACGGATCGGCGGATTGCGTAGCCAACGACACGTATCGTCCGAGCCGTCGCAATTCTCAAAGCTGATGGGATAGCGCGAGACGAAAAAGGTTGTTGGACCCGTGCTCGCGAAATCCTTGGCAACGGACTCGTTGATCCCGTGCACGGCCGCCGACATCTCAACGACAACGAACACTCCGACCGCGATACCAAGAATCGTCAGCCCGGCGCGAACGCGGTTGGCGCGGATCGCATCGAGTGCAATACGAACGCCTTCACCTACCGCTGAGAGTCGAGTGGAAAAAGCGGTCATCGACTACTCCTGACGCAACGCGGTGATAGGATCGAGGCGCGACGCACGACTCGCGGGATAGACGCCGGCGACGATGCCAACGCCGGCACCGAGCAGCACACCGACCACGATCGACCAGGGCGCCACACTCGCGGGCAGCGGAGACACGGCGGCAATCAACTTCGCCAACCCGATACCCAGCGCCACGCCGACGGCGGAACCAACCGTGCCGAGCGTTGAGGCTTCGATGAGAAACTGCGACAGGATGTCGCGACGACGTGCGCCGAGGGCTTTGCGGATGCCGATCTCACGCGTGCGTTCAGAGACGGCGACGAGCATGATGTTCATGATCACGATCGAACCGACGACCAGACCGATCGCCGGCAGCGCGATACCGGCGAGCACGAGATAGCGTTTGATCTTGTTCCAGAACTCGAGCGCGGAGTCTGCAGTCTGGAGCGAGAAGTCATCCTTTTGCGCGGGGCGCAAGCGATGCAATCCACGCATCGTCGCACGGACGTTCTCCATCGTTTCCTTCATCGCCGCTTCACTCGGCGACTGCACCATGACCGCATCGACGATATTCGGGCGCGAATTCAACAGTCGGCGCGCCTGTGAGTGCCAGGGAGCGACCATGAAGTTGTCGAACGACATACCGAGGGCGCTCCCCTGTGGTTCGGCGATACCGATGACCTGGTACGGCACCCCGCCCAGTTTTACTTCACGCCCGATCGGA
The DNA here is from genome assembly GCA_046590495.1 of Gemmatimonas sp. Classification (GTDB taxonomy): domain Bacteria; phylum Gemmatimonadota; class Gemmatimonadetes; order Gemmatimonadales; family Gemmatimonadaceae; genus Gemmatimonas. The sequence continues at coordinate 48,422 of JBKJTE010000029.1, forward strand.
TCGAGCGACGGGAACAGACGCTTCGCTGCATCGACACCGATGACGACGACCTTTTCGCCGCGTTGCAGCTCCTGTGGCGTCATGATGCGTCCCTGTGTCACGCCAAGTTTCTTCATCTCGAAGTACGCGCCGTCGATCGCAGTCACGCGTACGCTGCGTGGTTTGCCACCTGTCGCCGTTGAAACCTGGACATTGTCCTCGCTCGTGATTGCCCACTTCACGTCGTCAGGCAGCGCCTTCACGACCGGTGGCACTTCACTGATATCGAGGCGCGGACGACGACGGAATTCTTCCCACGTCGCTTCATCCATATCGCCCATGTTGATGTTGGGACGATTGCGCAATTCGAACGTATTGACGCCGATCAACTTGCCGACGAGATCGTCTTCCATGTAGCGCCCCATCCCCTCGACGATCGAGACGACGGAGATGAGAAACATGACGCCGATGCAGACGCCGAGCAGCGTGAACGCGCTCTTGAGCTTTTGCGTGATGATGGTGCGTAGCGCCAGCCGGATGGCGTCGAATAATGGCATGCGGTGGCCTCGCGGCGCGTAAGGGTCTGCGAGGAGATACGGGCCGCCGGGGCGAGAGTTTCGCCCGCGGTGATCTCGTGTGCTCCCGCACAGTGGATATCCCGAACGCACACGAGGCGCTCACATGTGAGCGCCTCGTGTCGGTCCTTCACACAAAAAAAGGTGGCGCCTTTAAGAATGGTCAGCGCTGCGGCATCGGAAGTCCCACTTTCTCCGCAAACTGCTCGCGGCGTTCGTCACTTGAGATCACGCCGTCACGCAGCACGATGACACGACGGGCGTGCGCCGCAATGTCCGGTTCGTGTGTCACCATGACGACCGTCTGCCCGTTGCGCGCGAGTTCTTCAAAGACGCGCATGATTTCTTCGGACGTCTGCGAGTCGAGGTTGCCGGTCGGTTCGTCCGCGAGCAGAATGGACGGGCGATTGACCAAGGCACGCGCGATGGCGACACGCTGGCGCTGGCCGCCGGAGAGTTCGTTCGGACGGTGTCCCATGCGCTCACCGAGTTGTACCCGGTCGAGTGCTTCGGATGCGCGCGCTTTGCGTTCGCTGGCGGAAACTCCGGCGTAAACGAGAGGCAGTTCCACGTTCTGTAGCGCCGACGCGCGAGGCAGCAAGTTGAACGTCTGGAAGACGAAGCCGATTTCCTTGTTACGAACGCGTGCGAGCTGGTCGTCGGACATCGTGCTGACCAGCATGCCGTTGAGCCAATACTCGCCTTCGTTTGGCGTATCGAGGCAGCCGATGAGATTCATCAGCGTCGACTTGCCCGAGCCTGACGGACCCATGATCGCCACGTACTCATTGCGGCGGATGGCGAGATCGACGCCGCGAAGCGCGCGCACGATTTCACCACCCATGTCGTACTGCCGTTTGAGTCCGCGCGTGACAATGACCCAGTCATTGTCCGGGGTAGCGCCTGGAACGCTGAGAACAGCGCGACGTTCGCCGGTGGTGCTTAGGCCAATGTCGTCAAGCGTATCGGTCATGATTTCTTTGCCGGTGCCGGAGTCTTCTTCTCGTCTGGCTTTGCGACCTTGATCAGCGCGCCGTCCTTCAACTCACGGATTGCCTGGTAGGTGCCCGCCACGATGTTGTCGCCGGCCTTGAGTCCATCAAGCACTTCGAAGTGCCGCTCGCCGGCGATCCCCACCTTTACGGGGCGGAAGGTCACTTTGTTGTCCGTCCCGACCACGAAGACTCCCTCGACGTCGCGCTTGCCGACTTCCTTTGCCGGCTGCCCACGGCCCACGGTCACAGCTGTGTCCGCGTTCGGGAGCTTCTCGTTCTCACGAACGGTCAGCGCTATGATCGGAATCGACAGCGCGTTCTTGCGATTCGCCGTCACGATCTTGGCCGTCGCGGAGAAGTCGGGGCGGGTTTCCTTGGGCGGGTTCAGCAACTGCACGCGGACTTCGTAATCGATCGCCTGATCGCTCGTAGCCGTGGTGCTGCCGCTTTTAGCGACGGAGCTGTTGGAGATTTCAATCACCCGGCCGATGAACGTCGTGTCGGGGAAGGCGTCGATCTGGATGATGGCCGAATCGCCGACGCTGATGCGTGCGACATCGGTCTCATCAACCTTGACCTTCGTTTCGAGCACACTCATGTCGCTGATGGTGAGGAGCGTCGCCGCGTCCTTGTTCAGCGTACCCATGATCGCCGTTTCGCCTTCTTCGACGACGAGGCGCGTGATTTTGCCGCTCATCGGCGCGATGATCCTTGTGCGCGTGAGCGCCTGTCGCGCGTCGCGGACGGATGCGACCGCCTGTACGACGCCAAACTGTGCCGCTTCGGCGAGCGCCTTGCTCACTTCCGTCTGCGTCTTGAGCTGTTCGAGCTGCTCTTCCGAAACGCCGAGCGCCGCCGATGACTTGAGCGCGACCTGACGCTCGTAGTTTTTCTGCGCCTGGATCAAGTTGGCGCGCGACTGCGCTTCCTGAGCCCTCGTTGAAGCGAGGCCGGCTTCGGCGCGCTGGAGAGCGGCCTGCACCTGCTCGGGGTCGATCTGGAGCAGGAACTGCCCCTTCTTGACGATGTCGCCTTCCTTCACCGCAAGGCGCACGATCTTGCCGGTGACGTCCGCGGACACGTTGACCTTTACGCGGGGCTGAATCTGTCCGCTCGCCGTGACTGATGCGACCAAGTCACGCGACTCCACCTTTTCAGTGCGCACTTCGACAGGCTTGGACTTGTTCTTCTGGTTGCTGACGTAGGCCAGGGCTGCAACGGCGATAACGATCACGCCGCCAATCCCGAACTTAACGGTCCTGGTCATGAATTCTTCCGGTTAGCGAAGGGGGCGGCCGACCGCGGCTTCCAACGCGGTGAACGCCCGTTGTACTTCGTAAACTGCATTGATGCGATCGGTTTCTGCCTTTTCGAAATCACCACGCGCCTGCACGAGTTCAACGAGACTGATCGCGCCGACCCGATACCGCTCCTGCGCCAACGACAGCACCGTACGCGCCGTCGCGACGTTCTGCTCCTGCAAGGCCACCGTCTGCTGCGACGTCGTCAACGACAGGTACGCGGCGGTGACATCGGCCGTGACCTTGAGTTCTTGCGTCCGGAGACTGTTGGCTGCATCCCGTTGCTGCACGGTCGCTGATTCAACCTGCTGCTCGCGACGGAACCCGTTGAAGATCGGCAGCGACAAGGATGCGTTCAGGCTGTACGGATTGCGGGTGAAAGCGAACGGATATTTCCCCTGCGAATCGCGGATGGCCTGTTCCTGCGCCGGTGTAAACGCGATCGACTGACACTGCGACAAGTTGTTCGTGAGATTGAGTGCGGCGCGCACTTCTTCGGAACGAATGCAACTGGCCTTCGACGCGGACGACCCCAGCTTTCCACTCGTGAGCAGCTGCTGTGTGTCGGTGTAGCGATTGGTGAAGGCGGAGAGGCTGGCCGAGAGTGCGAGCGACGGAAAATAGCTCCCCTTGGCCGACGCAACGGCACGCTTTGACCCTTCTTCACGCAAGCGAAGTCCTTCAAGCTGCGGATTCGACTTGCGGGCCATGTCGAGAATGGACTGCAGCTCAACGGTCGGCGTGGCCGCGAGATTCGGATCGAGGCGGAGGCCCGGTTGTGCGGTGACACCGACCTGCTGCACGAGTCGCACGATTTCAATCGCGGCCAGATTGCGCGCGTTCAGCGCGGCAACGCGCTGCTGTCCGTCGGCCACTTCGGCGCGCTGCACATCGAGCTGCGTCCCCGAGCCGACCTGCAGTCGGGCGCGTGCCAGTTGCAACTGCGCTGTCGTGGTGGTGACGAGCGTGTCCTGCAACGAAGCGCGGGCCTGCGCCTGCAGTGCTGCCAGATACTGTGACGTGATGTCAGTGCGAAGGCGCTGATCAGCGGCCGTGATGTCGGCTTCGGCCGCATTCTGATTGAACCTCGCCTGACGACGATCGTTGATCGCGCCAACCGAAATGTTCATTTGCGCAGATGCGCTGACATCCGTCGAGAGCTGGTCGTTGGTGGCGCCGAACGCCTGCCCCTGGAAGAACGTCTGACGTCCTTCGCGGTAGCCGGCGCCCAGGTTGGTGTTCACGCTTGGCAGCAGGGCACCGTTTGCCGCGCGCATGACCGCAGCAGCGGACCGACGGGCGTTGGTTGCCGTTGCAAAGCCGGGATTGTTGCGGCGAGCAAGAGCGATCGCGTCGGCGAGAGTCAGCACCGATCCCGGCGCCGGCGCGGTGGTCGCTGGGGTCTGTGCGGACAGCGTGGGCGCGAATAACGCTCCACTGGCCGAAGCCAGAGCGAGCATGAGTGCAGAGATACGCATGTAGTGGAGTCGTGAGGAGGTCATTGGCAGGGGGCCGTACGGGCGCCTCGCCGACGGGGTTTCAGACGCCGAGTCGTCGTATACGACGAGCGGGAATGTATCAATGCGGTCATCGTGGAACGTCGTCGCGCACCGCATCGATCCCACGCGCCGGAAGCAGCACGCGAAGCAGTCGACCGTCGGCGTCCGCCCAGATCGTGCGCGAATCGCCGCTGGTGAGCACCACGCGCCAACGCCACGCGGCCCGACGCGCGCCGGCGATGACGACGGTGTCACGCTGGGTTTCGAGGATGAGGCGAACGCTTCCCTGGCGGTTCTCGCCGGGAGTCAGTGTCGGGATGGCCTGCGTGACGCCTACCTCGGCGTGCCGACCGCGCACGAGCAGCGCGTATTGCAGCAGACCGTCGTCTTCGAGGATGATGGCGCCCGGACTCAGGAGATACTCGCGCGCCGCCTCGCCCGTGACGCCCCGTGCAAGCGTCGCAAACCGCCCGCGAAGCCGCTGGCCGCCTAAACGACGGGTGATGTCGGCGCCGCGCCGCTCTTCGAGCGAGTAGCGCACCGGGGTTCCGGCTGAATCGGTTTCGAGGCGCATCGCCGTGCGCTGTTCACCACTCGCCGATTCGGCACGCAGTTCGAATACGGCGCCGTCCTGCGATACGATCCGACGGATCGAGAACTGTTCGCGGCCGGTCCGCTGCGCGCCGACAAAAAGCGTAAAACTCCCGACGTCAAGTCGCTCCACCTGCTCACGCTCGGCGGGGCCGTGGCTCACGCTGGCCGGAGAACGCTCAGGGGTTCGGGCCGAACCGCGCGACGCCACGACGAGTAGGGCGAGCGCCAGCGAGGCGAGACGGATCGAAGGCATCAACCGAAGATAGCCGGTCCCCCTTCGCCATGTGGGGATACGCGGGGTATTGTGCGGCGATGACAGCTACCCTCGTTGAACCGTCGCCTGAGCCGGTCGCGGTGCGCCCCGCGCCCCGCGGCCGTACCAACGACGAGCAATGGCCCATGGCGTGGGTGCTCTGCGCGGTCGGCGCGGTGATCGCCCTCGCCACTTGGCAAAAAGCACCCGGCTGGGGAACGCTGATCACGGCCGTACTGGGCACGCTCGGCGCGGCCGTGTGCACACGCTGGATTCGTCACCCTCGCGGGTGGGGAATCGGCGCGGTGGTGGCGCTGACGGCCGCGGTGGCTGTTTCCGCACGCGAGACCGCCACGCTGCAAGAGGTCGCCAACAATTGGGGCAGTTGGTCTGCACAGGAGCGTGAGGATCGCGGACAACGCGTCGCCGCGAACTTGACGGAGGTGAAGGAGACGCTGCTCCGCGCTGCACGCGCGGCGGTGGAAGATACGGCCCTCGTTCGATCGATCGAGGCCGGTGCGACGCCGGTCTCCGCGGTCGACCCGCCGCACATTGTTGGCGGCGTTGAGACCGCACTGTTGCTCTTCAAGGGCGAGCGACTGATCGCGCGGGCCGGGCAGTCGCGCACGCCGATTTCACCGATCGGCGCCGAAACGATTCGGTTGGTGGCCGGACCCTTTCATTCGTCGCTTGTGGCCCGCGCGCTGTCGGCTGGTGGCGATGTGCAGGCGGTCGCAGTGGCGTTGATTTCTTCGGCGCCGCCAGCCGATCGTTTTGTCCAATCGCTGACGCAATCGTTGGCCGGACGATTCTCGATCGATCGTACCGTCATCGAGTCCCCGGACTCCGCACGGGTTGTTCCCGGCTCGACGGTGGTTGTCGTCCCGGATGGGCCGCGTCGTTTGGCGCGCGTGCGTGCACTGGCCTACTCCGAAGGCGAAACGCGCGAAGCGCTGTTGCAACGCGCGCGTGCACGAACCGGGGTGCCGCTCGCAATTGCGGTGCTGCTGGTGTTGGTGACGAGTTGGCGGCGACCAGCGCGCACGGTGCATCGCGTGGCGATGATTGTCGCGCTGCTGCGGGCCGTCGCCGTCGCCCCGCTTGGGGCCCTCTCGAATGTGTCGGGGATATTTGACGCGTCCAACTACTACGCCGCGATGGGTGGCGCGCTGACGGCAAACGTTGCCGCGCTGCTGATCACGGCATCGTTGGTGTTGGCGACACTGTTCCTCGTGATGCGCTCAACGCACGTGATGCGATCGCGCTGGGTTGCCGCGATCCTGGTTGTCCTCGTTGCGGGGCTCGGACCATTTCTGTTGCGCGACTTGGCGCGCGGTATCCAATTGCCGCAGGCGGGCGCAAGCACGCGACTGTGGATGGCGTGGCAGTTGGCGTTGGCGCTGGCTGGCGCGTCGGTATTGCTCGCGGGTGCAACCGCGGGGCAGGCGGCAATCGGACGCGCGCGTGGCGTTCCACCAATCACCGCTCCGCTGCTGGCAATCATTGCAGCGATGCTCGGCCCTGTTTTGTGGAAAGCGCCGGGAACCTGGCCCGCGTGGTATCCGGTGTGTTGGGTGCTCGCAATCGGTGCGCTCACACTCACACGACGCGGTGTCGCGCTGGTGATGGGCGCCGCCGTGGTCGCGGGCGCCGGTGCCGCGACGCTCACCTGGGGGCAGGTGGTGCGCGCGAGGATGGATCTGGCGCAGCATGATTTGCCGAGGCTTTCGGCGGTCGACGAGAACGCGCGCCGGCTGTTGGCGCAGTTTGCCTACGCGCTGGCGGAGGAACAGCGGCCAGATCAGGCGAGCGACGAACTGCTGCGTCGGTTCGCGGCGAGCGACCTTGCTCGCGCCGGATATCCCGCTCGAATCGCGCGATGGATTCCGACTCAACCGAATACGCCGATCGCGGAAATTTCACTCGCCCCGATCAGCGATACGCTGAGTGCGATGGCGTTGAGCGCCGTGCTGACGCGTCAGAGCGGTGCGACGGCGTTTTTCAGTACGAATGACGGACCGACAACCATCTTGATCGCGGCGGTCCCCGCACCTGATGGCAGCGTTACAACGGTCGCTGTGCCACCACGCACCGGACTGCTGCCATCGGATCCATTTGCCGCGCTGACCGGCATTACGGGTGCGCGGGGACTCGAGCCCCCTTATCGGCTGACGCTGACCGCAACGGCGGTTGACGAAACAGCGACGCAAACACTCACTTGGCGTCGGCGTGGCATGGCGATGCACGGCGACGGCGTCGTTGGTGCGGGGCGCGAGGCGCGGAAGGTACACGTCGAGGTCGAACTGCGGGGCGCTGACGCGCTGCTGCCGCGTGGCGCGCTGCTCATCCTGCTTGATCTCGTGGCGGTGATGTTGCTCTGGGGTGCGAGCGCGATGGCCGATGGCGCATTCGGTCGGTGGCTTCGCGTTCGACGCACGCGGTGGCGGCGCTCCTACCGCGTGCGACTGAGCCTCACGCTGCTCGGTTTTTTCGTCGCGCCAGCTGCGATCTTTGCCGCGTGGTCGTGGTATCGTTTGCAGGATGACGACGCCGCTGCGCGTGAACTCCTGGTGCGCGAGGCGTTGCGCGTTGCCGCGGTCGATGTGGAGCGCAACGAACTTTCAACGTCGGCAACAAGTGTAGGCACGCCACTCTTCTTGTATCAGGACGGACAGCTCGTTGGCGCCAGCGATGCACTGCTCGATGCACTCGCACCACTCGGTCGACTGTTGCCCGTTTCGGTTGCGAATGACGAAGGCGATGGCGACGACCTGTTCTCCACGCGCCGACTGACCATCAGCGGCCGTCAGGCACTCGTTGGTTTCCGTCGCATTCCGCAATTCAGCGCGACCGGTATGCTCGCAACGCCAGCGCGCGGAGACGAGTTTGCACTCGACGCGCGACGCGCCGACCTCGGCGTGTTGGTGCTCTTTGTGACGGCACTCGGCGCACTCGCGGCGATCTGGTCGAGTGGCGTTGCCGCGCGTTCGCTCGCGCGCCCGGTGAGCGCGCTGCGCGAGGCCGCACTCGCAATCGCGGCTGGTGGAAAGGACCCATCGCTTGGCGCTGCACCTGCGGCGGAATTCGCGCCGGTGTATCGCGCCTTCGGTCGTATGGCGACCGATCTCACGAGCAGTCGCGCGGCGCTCGAAGCGGCACAACGTCGAACTGAAGCGGTGTTGCAGAATGTCGCCAGCGGTGTGCTCGCGTTGCGACCGGATGGAGAAATTCTTCTCGCCAATCCGCGCGCAGAAGCGCTGCTCGCGGTGCCCGTGCGTGCGCAAGGGACGACGTTGAGTGCATTCCCCCGTTCGCTGTCATCGCTTGTCGCGCAGTGCATGACGTTTCTCGCGGCGACAGATGCCCGCGCGCAGACCGAAGAGGCGTTCGAAGTCTCGGTGCAGGGACGACAGCTGCGCGCGCGGCTCACGCGTTTGCCGAACGGCGCCGTGCTCACTCTCGATGACGTGACCGAGCTTGCAACCGCGCAGCGAGTACTGGCGTGGGGCGAGATGGCGCGTCAGGTGGCGCACGAGATCAAGAATCCGCTGACACCGATCCGTTTGGGCGTCCAGCATCTTCGTCGCGCATTCCGTGATGGACGCGGCGACTTCAGCGCGATTCTCGACACGAACGTGACGCGCGTGTTGGAAGAGATCGACCATCTCGACGAAATCGCGCGTGCATTCAGTCGGTATGGTATGGCGCCAACCGATCGTGAACCACCGATCCCGGTTGACGTTCACGCGGCAGTGCGCGACGTGCTTGCGCTGGAACAGATGGGCGAAGGCGACGTGCAGTGGCGGTTCGTCTCCGACATAGATGGGGACGGAAGCACGACTCATCTTCACGCATTTGCACAGCGCGATGAGCTCAAGGAAGTGCTGCTCAACGTGCTCGAGAACGCACGACATGCGCAGGCCCGTGACGTGACGGTCCGTATCTCGCGCGTTGCCGACCAGCTGTTGATTCAGGTGCACGACGATGGCACGGGGATCGCCGCTGATGTTCTCGGTCGTGTCTTCGAACCGCACTTCTCCACGAGCACCAGCGGGAGTGGACTTGGACTCGCGATCAGCCGTCGTCTGATTGAAGGGTGGGGTGGTTCGATTGCATTGCAGAGCACACCCGGGGCTGGTGCCGAAGTCGAGATTGTCCTTCGCGCTGCGTCCTGAGTACGTACGTTTGCTCCCCGCAGAGCACCGGTCACACCAGACCGGGCTGTGCCGATTTACGCCACAGGTGTAGCGACGTTCGGGGCGTTACTCTTCAGCATGGTTCCTGAATCCCTCGTTGCTGTTCATCGCATCACGCCGTCTCCACCGCCGCACCTCGAGCCGTGGACGCTGCCCCCTGGGTGGTCGTGGGGGAGCGAAGGGCTGTTGCTCGAACATCGGCACTATCAGGAAGTCGTCGACGCACTGGGACGCTCGCTGTCGCTCGTGAGCTGTCCTGACGAAGCGTATGGCGCCTGGTTGTGGCATGAGGCGCGCGCGCTCGCGCATCGCAATCATCCGTCCATTCCCACCACGTATCACTACTGGGCTTCGTATCAGGAGAGTCGTCGCGGTCCGGGCTATCTCCGTCGATGGATCAGCGGTGAAACGGTGTTGTCGCGCGTGAATCGACTGGGCCCGGAATCGGTGCCGCTCGCGCTTCAGGTGCTCCGCGAGGCCGGGAGCACGCTCGCATATCTGCACGATACCGGGGCAGCCCATGGCGACATCTCCGCCAACTCTGTCTGGCTCACCCCCGGTGGCCGACTGTGGCTACTCGGCTGGGAGTGGGTGCTACCGAAGGATCAGATTCCGGCCGGGATTCGGCCGAGTCCTGAGTACGCTCCAGGGCCGGCGGAGTGGGGCGACGGCCAATGGAATCCGACGCCCGCGTCGGATCAGTGGCAGCTCGCCGCGATGCTCTTCACGATGCTGACCGGCGAGACGCCGCCCGAGCGCGATGTGCCGCCGCTTTCGCTGCTGCGCCCTGACTGCCCGCAGACCCTTGCCAACGTGATCGAACGCGCGCTCAACCCCGATCCGGGCTTGCGATTCGCGTCGATTGCCGCGCTGCTGCGCGATATGGATCGGCATGTGTCCGTGCGACAGGTGATGATCTCGCCGGAAGGCGATGAACTTCCGCCCGCACTCGATACGGCGGACGCGCGACTGCGGTGGGCCACGGCCGACGACTACGAAATTCTGTCGCCGCTGGGTAGCGGCATGTTCGGCAGTGTGTGGCGTGCCCGTGACCTTTCGTTGTCGCGCGAAGTCGCCATCAAGGTGCTGCATCCGCACATCGCGAAGGACGATGTTGCGGTTGCGCGTTTCCGTCGCGAAGCGCGTCTCGCCGCCGGTCTCGCGCATCCATCGATCGTGCCGATCTACGACAGCGACAGCCGTGGCGACATTGTCTGGTACACGATGGAACTGGCCGAAGGTGGATCGGTCGCGAGTCTCGTGTCGCGCAGCGGTCCGCGTCCGTTTGAAGAAATTGCGCAACAGGTCGACGATGTGCTCGAGGCGCTGATTGCCGCGCATGCGAGTGGCATCATCCACCGGGATCTCAAGCCGGAAAACATTCTGATCGATCGCTACCGTCGGTGGCGCATTGGTGACTTCGGTATTGCGTACGCGTTGGGTGACGAGCGCGCCGGCACGTCCGGTACGCCGTCGTTTGCTGCGCCCGAACAGTTGCTAGGCGAAGCGCAGGGGCCGGCGACCGACTGCTTCGCTCTCGCAAGCATCGTCTACTTCGTGTTGACGGGACACCCGCCATTCGGTGATGGCCCGGGTGAGATGATTCTGGCACAGCAGTTGGCCGATACGCTGCCGGGACGTCTACTCGCGGACGGCTTCTCCGACTCGATCGCCGAATGGTTGCGTCACGGTCTCGCGCCGCGCGTCGAAGATCGCTTCGGCGACGCGCAGGAGATGCGGATCGCGTGGCGTCAGGTCGTGCGCAGTGTCCGTCGCGCTGAAGACCAGCGTCCGTGGTGGCGTCGTCTGATCGAAGGCCCGCAGGAGAGCGACAACACGCCCGTGTAGTCGCCCTCCACGACGGGCGTTCCCGCGAGGGGCTCAGGGCGACGGCTTCAGCGCGTGATGCGAACCGTCTTCACGTTGGTGAATTCGCGAAACCCGGCGAGGCCGAGTTCGCGCCCTACCCCGGATTGCTTGATCCCGCCGAACGGATAACGCGCGTCGGAGACGACCATGTCGTTCACGAACACCATGCCGACTTCGAGGGCAGACGCAAAGCGCTCGGCTTCGTCGCCATCGCGCGTCCACACACTCGCGCCAAGTCCATAGGGCGAATCATTCGCGAGCGCGAGCGCCTCGTCGGCATCACGCACGCGAAACACCGACGCGACGGGCCCGAACAACTCTTCGCACGCCGCGGGCGATTGCGTCGGAATGTCGACGAGCACCGTTGGTGGGAAAAAGAAGCCCGCGGTTGAGTCCACAGCTCCACCCACGACCGCGCGCGCTCCCTGCGCGAGCGAGTCGCGCACTTGCGCGGCAAGTCCGTCGCGCACACTCGCCGTCGCGATCGGACCAACCTGCGTGCGTTCGTCGCGCGGGTCGCCCACAACGACGGCGCGCATCCCCGCCGAAAACAGCTCCAGAAACTCGTCGTAGATCGCGTCGCACACGATGAACCGCTTGGCCGCGACGCACGATTGCCCCGAGTTCACCGTACGCGCCAACACCGCAATCGTCGCGGCCCGTTTGACGTCTGCACTCGGCAGCACGACAAACGGATCACTGCCGCCCAATTCGAGCACCACTTTCTTGAGATGCTTCCCCGCAACCTTCCCAACGTGACGGCCAGCACGGTCGCTGCCGGTGAGCGTCACACCGGAAATACGTGGATCGGCGATAACCGCGTCGAGCGACTCGATATCGAAGAGGGCGATGTGACACGGCGCCAGGGGAGCATCGCTGGTTGCGACCGCCGCGCGTGCATCGGCAAAGCACTGGTCAAGCAGCCGCGCGGGGCCCGGCACCGATGGAGCAGGCTTGATAAGGACACCGTTGCCGGCAAGCAGCGCGGGAACCGCAAAGCGCAGTGCCTGCCAATAGGGAAAATTCCATGGCATGATGGCGAGTACGTTGCCCAGCGCCTCATGACGCACGCGTATAGCTCCCTTCTCGTCATCCTGCACAATTTCGTCGGCGAGTGCACTTGCGGCCATCGCGGGCGCGACGTCGCACAGCGCCGCGCATTTGTCGACCTCACCGCGAGCAGAGACGATCGGCTTTCCCATTTCCAGCGCGAGTGCTTCAGCGAGCGATTCGCGACGCGCGCGGAGGGCAGCACCGAGTGCTGTGATGAACCGCCCACGACTGTCGAGCGACGTGCGTCGCCACAGGAGTTGCTCCGTCGCGATGCGGGCGAGCAATGTCTCGCGTTCGGACGTGGACAGCGCGGCGGTCTCGTACAGCAGCTCGCCCGAAGTTGGATTTGTCGCACAAAAGGTCATGAAACGAACGTCGGTGCTCGACCCATGCACGGTCAAGCACCGACAGTCGATCTGTCCCGCCTTTCTGGAACGCTCAGCTTGAACTCTCGGGTGGCGCCGAGCCGGATCCTCTGCGTTTCCCCGAAACGTACCGCGGATGCTACGCTGTGCGTGCCGTACTGAAGCTTGCCGACGAGGCCGTGTTCGCCGAGACCCCGGCGACCGCAGCCGCGCGTGCGATCGCCGCTTTGTCGGGGGGCAACAGCGTGGTCGGCGACAGAAGTGCATTGTTGCGGACCGTTGGGCCGACGGCACTGGAACGACGCCCGGCGACTCGCGTTGACGCGGCGACGGTGAGTTTGCGACGGCGCTTACGCGCATACAACAGCTGATCGGCGCGCACGAGCAATTCGCTCAGCGACGCGTTGTCGCTCGGGCGGACTCGCGTGTATCCGATGGTGAGTGAGAGTGGAGCCGCGAGTTCGCCGCTTGCGTTGAGCAACGCAATCCGCTCTTCGATACGACGCTGAATGAGTCGGGCTGCAACCCCATCAGCATCGAGTGCCATGATCGTGAACTCGTCGCCGCCCATCCGGGAGACGAGGTCGCAATCGCGCACCGCACGACGGAGCAGGCGTCCCACGGCCATCAGCGCACGATCGCCTTCTCCATGACCGTATGAATCGTTGAGCTGCTTGAAGTCATCCATGTCGACGTACAGCAGCACAACATCTTTTTCCTGACGACGCGCGATCCGCAAATGCTGTTCGGCGAGCGTCAGGAAACCACGACGGTTGTAGAGCTGCGTGAGATGGTCAGTGAGCGACGCGCGACGCAGGCGAACTTCTTCGCGCTTGCGCGTCGAGATATCACGAATGGTCACCGCGACGCCCTCGGCGGTCGGTACGGCCTGGTGCAGCAACCAGCTGGCGGCAAACCGCCGACGATCGACGCGGACATCTTCAGCGAGCGCCGTGTTCAGCGCGATCGCATCGACGTACTGCTCGAGCAGGAGGTTAGAGACGTGTTCGGGCAGGTCGCGGCGCAGCCGACGTCCAACGAGCTCATCGCGGGTTGACCGCACGAGGCGAGCACCGGTGGGGTTGGCATCGGTGATCTCGAAATCGGTCACTTGCCCGGTGTCGTTACGCAGCGCGCGCAGCAGGAAGACGCCGTCAGAGCTCGCATGCATCGCGTCTTGCAGGCGACGCATCTCCTGCCGAAGCGCACTCTCATCGGAGCCACGACGCGCCGTCTCGCGGTGCATCAGCCACCAGCCGCCCAGCGCTAGAACCAACGCAGCGAAAGAGAGGAACGGCGCAGCTTCGTCGAGCGACGCAAGTCCGACCGTGAGTGGGCGCACGGTCAGTTCCGAGAAACCGACGCCCCCGTGCAGCGCAGACCCACGAGCGGCACCATCGATGGACGCGAGTCCACCGGTGATGGAGAGGAACGCGAGTGCTCCCCAGTAGGTCGCGCGGGTGGTCAGACGATCGAGCATGTCTAGGTCGGCAAGGTCCGTGGTGATCCGTTGAAACCGTCGTCGGTTTCGAATCCATCGATCCCGCTGGGAGCTGGGATCACCCCGAGACTGGACGCAACGGGCATGCCAAACTCGACCATTCAGTACAATCCACGGGCTGCACACTCGACAATGACTGCTCAACTCGTTTGGCAGCAATCGCTTAGCCCAGCTGAAACGCAGTCACGCAACCCCTGCGTCCATGCCGGCTACGCACGTGGAAGCGGGCCCGTTACGTACGTCGTGACGGTCCAGACCGACCGTCCTCAGACCGGCAATTCTGGCCGGTCAGGCTTTGCCGAGTGGCGTTGGCGGGCTAGTCAGCGCCGAGGAGGAGACGCTTCTCGAGGGCGGCATAGCGGGCCGCGCCGTCGCGATCCGGGAAGAGCAGCGAAACCAGGATGCCGGTCGCAAAGGAGAGCGGAATCGAGATCAGCGCCGGGTTCTTGAGCGGGAAGAGGGCGCTGGTGTGGTGAAGCAGGTCGATCTGCACGGCGGGTGAGAGCGCGATGAGCCCGAGCGTTGCAACGGTGCCGATCACCATGCTGGACGCCGCGCCGGCCGTACTCGTTTTGCGCCAGAAGACGCTGAGTACGAGGGCCGGGAAATTGGCGCTCGCTGCGATCGCGAAAGCCAGACCGACCATGAAGGCGACGTTCTGTCCTTTGAATGCGATGCCGAGTGTCATGGCGATCAGCGCGAGGCCGATCGTCGCTATACGCGCGACCAGCAGCTCTTCACCGGGCTTGGGCTTGCCGCGACGAATGACCGAGGACCAAAGGTCGTGCGAGATTGCTGCCGCGCCGGAGAGTGCGAGGCCCGCCACGACCGCCAGAATTGTGGCGAAGGCAACTGCGGCGATGAAGCCAAGGAACGGTCGTCCGCCCAGCAGCTGTGCGAGCATCGGCGCCGCCATATTTCCGCCAGCGTCGACCGCCTTGATCGCTGCAGGTCCGACGAGCACCATCGCGCCGAAACCGAGAACAAACGTCATCAAGTAGAACATCCCGATGAGTCCTGTCGCGATGAAGACGGATTTTCTCGCCGCCTTGGCGTCGGGCACGGTGTAGAAGCGCATCAGGATGTGCGGCAGGCCAGCCGTGCCGAACATGAGTGCGAGCCCGAGTGAAATCGCATCAAGTGGATTGGAGACGAGCTTTCCTGGCGCGAGCACACCGGCCCCGTACTGCGCGGCCGCTTGCGCAAAGAGTTCGCGCGGATCGAAGTGAAAACGGGAGAGTACCAGCAGCGCGAGCGCAGCGGCGCCACCGAGCAACAACACCGCTTTGACGATCTGCACCCACGTGGTCGCCAGCATGCCACCAAAGAGCACGTACGCCATCATCGCAAAGCCGACGATCACGACCGCAAGCTCGTATGGGATGCCGAAAAGCAGTTTGATCAGACCACCAGCACCAACCATCTGCGCGATGAGATAGAACGCGATGGTCGCGAGCGTCCCGCACGCCGCCGCGATGCGGACGGGGATCGGATCGAGGCGCGCGGCGACGACGTCGGCGAATGTGTAGCGACCGAGGTTGCGCAGGGGTTCGGCGATGAGAAAGAGCACGACAGGCCAGCCGACCAACCATCCGGTCGAGTAGATCAGTCCATCAAAACCGCTGGTCGAGACCAGTCCCGCGATACCGAGAAAGGATGCGGCGCTCATGTAATCGCCCGCCAGTGCAATCCCGTTCTGGCCTGCCGTGACGGTACGACCGGCTGCGTAAAAGTCTTCCGTGCTGGTCGTGCGCTTGGCGGCCCAATACGTGATGGCCAGCGTGAGCGAGATGAAGCCTGCGAAGAACGCAATGGCGACCGAGTCGGGCGTGCCGATGGTGGTTGCCGTCTGCGTCACTGACTGTGCCGCCGTATGAGCGGTGGCTTGGGCGGCCTGCATCATTGTTCACGCTCGTGATGTGCGCGGAGCGATGCGAGCGCGTCATCGTACGTGCTATTGGCCCAGCGCACGTAAACATAGGTCAGCACCCACGCCGCGACGATCACGAGCGCGCCCAGTATGATGCCGATGGAGAGACCATCCTGGACTTGAGTCGCCAGAAATTTGGGTTCATAGGCGACGAGTGCGATGAAGCCGAAGTACACGCACACCATCAGGACGGTCAGTGTCGCGGCGAAGCGCCAGCGACGAATTGCCAGCGCGCGGGTGGCCGCGGCGGCTGCAGGAGAGGGA
>JBKJTE010000023.1:0-16407 GCA_046590495.1 Gemmatimonas sp.
TGGGGCTGACCGCGTGCGGTGGGTCGGGTGGGTCCGGTGGGCGCGAGGACGCGAACAAAGTCGGTGACGAATCCACGACGCGCACGGCAGGCACTACGCTCGTCGTGAAGGACACAATGGTCACGGCAACATTCGAAGCCAGCGGAATCGCCGATCCGATGCAGCAAGCCGCGCTGAGCACGAAGCTTATGGGCACGGTGACGGCGGTGCTCGTGCACGAGGGCGATCGGGTGCAGGCGGGGCAGGCGTTGCTGCGTCTCGACGCGCGCGAACTCACGGCGAAGTCGACTCAGGTGGCGGCCTCGATCGCGGAGGCCGAGGCGATGCAACGGGAGGCCGCCACGCATGCCGCGCGATTTCTCGCACTGTATGCCGACAGCGCGGCAACCCGCGCCCAATACGATGCGGCCGAGGCCGGCCTCGCGCGGGCCAACGCTGGGGTGAGCGCGGCGCGGGCGGCAGCGACTGAGTTGGATGCGATGAGCAGTTACGCAACGGTCCGCGCACCGTTTGCCGGTGTTGTCACGCAGCGGCTGGCCGACCCCGGTGCCTTTGCCGCACCCGGTAGTCCGCTGCTCACAGTGCAGGACGTCTCGTCGCTTCGTATCAGCGCAAGTGCCGCCGCCGACGGCGTGCGCGCGCTCGTCCGCGGGCAGCGCATCGCAGCCACGATCGACGGCGTGACAGCGACGGCCATCGTCGAGGGGATCGTGCCGACCAACGCCGGCAACCTGTTCACGATCAATGCGATCGTCGACAACCGGAAAGGTGCGTTTCGGGCCGGCAGTGCAGCGACGCTGCAGATCGGCGTGGGTACGCAGCGCGCGCTCGTCGTGCCCGTCGCAGCCATCGTGCGTGATGGTGACCTCACCGGCGTCATTGTGCGCGGCCTAAAGGCGGACGAGCGTCGTTGGGTTCGTGTTGGCGTCACGACGACGGCGGGTGTCGAAGTGACGAGCGGCCTGCGCGCCGGTGAGACGATTGTGGTGCCATCGGCAGCCGGTTCGACCCCAATGTCGACGCCCGCGTCGGCGAAAGCTCCGGCTGCGCCGGGGGCCTGACGATGGCGCGTTCGCTTGGAGTCTCCGGCAGGGTCGCGCAGGCGTTCCTGCACTCGAAACTCACCCCACTCGTGATCGCGGCCTCGCTCGCGCTCGGTGCCCTCGGCATCATGGCCACGCCGCGCGAAGAAGAGCCGCAGATCTCGGTCCCGATGATCGATGTGATCTCGGCCATGCCGGGCGCCACGCCTCAGGAAGCGGTGAACCTTCTCGCTCGTCCGATCGAGCAGCGCATGCTCGAACTGCCCGGCGTCGATCACGTGTACACCATGTCCGGTGACGGCTATGCGATGGTCACGGTGCGCTTCAAGGTCGGCGAAGACCAGGAGCGCAGCGTGACCAGAGTGCAGGCCAAGCTCGCCGGCGCGATGGACCAGGCGCCGCCCGGTGCAACGCCGCCCATCATCAAGTCCCACTCGATCGACGACGTACCGGTGCTCGCACTGACGCTGCATTCGAAGGACGGCGACGCGAATACGCTGCGGCAGGTTGCGCTGCATCTCGAAGACGAGATCCGCACGGTACCTGAGGTGGCGGAAACGTTTGTCACCGGGGGGGCTCCGAAACAGATCCGCGTCCTGCTTGATGCCGCACGATTGGCCGCAAGCGGTGTGACGCCGGGCGAAGTTGCATCGGCACTGCGAGGCGCCAACGCCAGGCTCGACGCTGGCGAGCTAGTGGTACGCGACAGCGTGCTGCGCATCGACGTGGGTGCGCCGCTCATGACGGCGCGCGATGTCGCCAGCGTCGTGGTGTCGTCGCGCGGCGGGGCGCCGGTGTACCTGCGTGGCGTGGCCGACGTGCGCGAAGACTTTGGCGAAGCCACGACCTACGTGTCGCACCGCGAAGGACGCGCTGGCGCGGAGGCGGCGGTGACGATCGCGGTCGCCAAGCGAAAAGGCGCCAACGCCACCGAGGTGACAAAGGCGGTGCTTGCGCGGGTCGCGGACGCGAAGGGCCGCCTGCTGCCGTCCGGCATCGCGGTATCGGTTACGCGTGACTACGGTGAGACCGCAGGAGAGAAGGCACGCGAGCTCATTCTGCACCTCGCGATCGCGACGCTCAGCGTTACCGCGCTCATCTGGCTCTTCCTTGGCTGGCGCGAGGCCGTCGTGGTGCTGGTGGCCGTGCCCGTCACACTCGCCCTGACGCTGTTCACCTACTACGCGCTTGGCTACACGCTCAATCGCATCACGCTATTCGCGCTGATCTTCTCGATTGGCATTCTGGTGGACGATGCCATCGTGGTGGTCGAGAACATGTATCGCCACCTCGCGATGGGTGATCGTACCGCCGAGGTCGCGTCGGTTGAGGCAGTCGACGAAGTCGGCAATCCGACCATTCTCGCGACCTTCACGGTGATCGCGGCGATTTTGCCGATGGCGTTTGTCAGCGGCATGATGGGCCCGTACATGCGCCCGATTCCCGTCGGCGCGTCTGTGGCGATGCTGGCGTCGTTGGCGGTGGCGTTCATCGTCACACCGTACCTCGCATATCGGCTGCTCAAAGGGCACGTCGGCCATCTGCACAAGAACGTCACGCACCCGCCTGAGGAAGGTGGCCGCGTGGACCGCTTCTATCGCCGGATCATGCTTCCGCTCATGGAGCAACGCGGGCCGCGTCTGGCGTTCTATGGCGGGGTCGTGGTGCTGCTGATCGCCAGCATGGGACTCGTTGCCCTGAAGGCCGTGCAGGTAAAGATGCTGCCCTTCGACAACAAGTCGGAGTTCCAGGTGGTGCTCGACCTTCCCGAGGGTAGCACGCTCGAGACATCCAACCTCGCGGCGTCGCAGATCGCGGCGTACCTGAGCACCATTCCGGAGGTCGTGAGCACGCAGGTGTATGCCGGCACCGCCGCGCCGTTCAATTTCAACGGATTGGTACGCCACTACTTCCTGCGCAGCGGTGCAAATGTCGCCGACGTGCAGGTGAACCTGCAGCCCAAAGGCGAGCGTAAACGGCAGAGTCACGCCATCGCTGTCTCGGTGCGACCGGGGGTGGATTCCATTGCGCGCATGTTCGGCGCATCGGCCAAGGTGGCTGAGATTCCGCCAGGGCCGCCGGTGTTGTCGACGCTGGTGGCGGAGGTGTATGCGGCCGACGACTCAACGCGGCTGCACGCGGCGCGGGCGGTCAAGGACGTGTTTGAGCACACGCCCGGCGTGGTGGACGTGGACTGGACCGTCGAAGCGCCGCAGGCGAAACGCAGTTTCCGTGTGGATCGGGTGCGCGCTGCAGAAGCCGGTGCCAGTGTGGAGCAGATCACACAGACACTCTATCTGGCGCTGTCGGGCGCGCCGGTCGGCATCGCAAGTTCGCCAACCGCACGGGAAGGCATTGCCATCGTGCCCCGTCTCCCGCTGGACAAGCGCACGAGCGTCGAAGCGTTGCTGTCGCTGCCGATCGCCACGCAGCAAGGTCCGCAACCGCTGGCGCGCTTCGTCACCGTGGTCAGTGGTGTGCGCGACGGAGCACGCATTCGAAAGGATCTCCGCGCCGCGATCTACGTGACCGGCGACGTGGCGCGCGAGATCGAGAGTCCGGTGTACGCGATTCTCGAGATGAATCGCAAGCTCGATGCGATTCGCATCCACGGCGCATCGATCACGCGCTACAACGCCGTGCAGCCGGCAACGGTCACCGAGACGGCGATCAAGTGGGATGGCGAGTGGCAGGTGACAATCGAAGTGTTCCGTGACCTCGGACTCGCCTTCGCGATCGTGTTGCTGCTCATCTATGTGCTCGTCGTCGGGTGGTTCCAGAGCTTCAGTATCCCGCTCGTGATCATGGCCCCGATCCCACTCACGCTGATCGGAATTCTGCCGGCGCACGCGATCGGCGGCGCGTTCTTTACCGCGACCAGCATGATCGGTATGATCGCGCTGGCAGGCATCATCGTGCGTAATTCAATTCTGCTGGTCGACTTCATTCAGCTCGAAGAAGCGCGAGGACGGTCAGTGCGCGATGCAGTCCTCGAGGCGGGCGCGGTGCGTTTTCGACCCATTGCACTTACCGCGGCTGCGGTCGTCGTGGGCGGACTGGTGATGGTGCTTGATCCGATCTTCCAGGGCTTGGCCGTCGCGCTGATGAGCGGTGCGATTGTTGCGACCGCACTGACGATGGTAGTGGTTCCCCTGTTGTACTGGCAACTCACACAACGAGGTTCAGATGTGTCGCGATGAAATCATCCGTCGGTTTGCGGGCGTCTTTGTGCTCGTGTCGGTCGCGTTCGGATTCCTGATCAGTCCGTACTGGTACCTCTTCACTGCGTTCGTCGGCTTCAACCTGCTCCAGTCGAGCATCACTGGCTTCTGCCCACTTGAGCGTATCCTCGGCGCAACACGGCTGTTCGGTTGTCACCCACGCTGACGCGCGCGTTATATTCGGTTGGTGTCAGCGACGGTCAACAGCGAGAGGGAAAGTCAAATGACAGAGACGGCAACAAAGCGACCAGTCGTTGTACCGTGTGCCTCGTGCGGCACGCTCAATCGGGTTGATGTGGCGCGCACCGACGCGGTGCCAAAGTGCGGCACCTGCCATTCACCGATCGCACTCGACTCGCCGATCATGCTGAGCGATGCAACGTTCGACAAAGTTATTGCAGGGAGTGTGCTCCCGGTCATCGTCGATTTTTATGCTGACTGGTGCGGCCCGTGCAAGATGATGGCACCTGTCTTTGCAGAACTCGCGAAGCGTCAGCGAGGGCAGGTGCTGGTGGCAAAAGTTGATACTGATCGGAGTCCTGAAATCTCGAGTCGCTTTGCGATTCGGAGCATTCCGACGCTTGTCGTCTTTCGCGACGGACGCGAGGCGACGCGACAGGTTGGTGCGGTCTCAATGGGCGTACTCGAGCAGCTGGTCAACGCGCGCTGATTTGTGGTCTGGTGCTGATGTGATGCTGCACGTCTCGCGAGTTGCGGCAGTTCAGCGACCCGTGATGACCTTGCGACGCTCGGTCAATTCCGATTCGAGTCGTCCGCACACCAGTTCGCACAACGTCAGCACATCGCGATCGGCGAGTTGGTAGCGAACAAACACACCATCTCGTTCGCGAGACACCAGTCCGTTGGCAAAGAGCACCGCCAGATGACGGGAGACGTTTGCCTGTCCCATGTCGGTTGCAGCCGCGAGTTCGTTGACGGTGAGTGCGCCACTGCGCATCTCCTGCAACAGGCTCAGACGCGCGCGATCGCTCAGTGCCTTGAAGCGGTCCGCGACGAGGTCGAGGAGCTCGGGCCCCATCCGCTTGGACGCCATCATGCTGCTCCGAGAATACACGAATACATATACGTGAAAGTAGCGAATGCAAAAACGACGCGCCAGCGCGCGTCGTTTGTCTTGTTGCCGGCAAGATCGTTCAGCGCAGTGTTGCTTCCAGCGCGATCTCGACACTTAACGCGCGCGACACAGGGCAGTTTGCTTTTGCGGTCGCCGCGAGCGTCTGAAATTCTTCGGCGGTGATGCCAGGCACTGACGCGTCGACCTGCAGCAAGATCTTCGTGATCGAGAAGCCGCCGGGTCCGCTGTCGAGTGACAACACCGCCTTGGTGCTGAGCTCCTCCGGAGCATGACCCGCACCCGTCAGCTGAAAGGCGAGCGCCATCGTGAAACAGCCAGCGTGCGCGGCCGCGATCAGCTCTTCGGGATTTGTGCCCGCGCGACCGCCTTCGTCAACGAAGCGAAGTTTGAACGAATACGGTTGGCTGTTCAGCACACCACTCGGTGTGGTAAGCGTCCCGCTCCCCTCTTTCCCTGTGCCGTGCCAGACTGCGTTCGCTGTGCGTTGCATGTCGATACTCCTGAGTGGGGGTGATGCGGTGCGCGAACCCAATATCTGCGCGCACCACTACAACGCCCAAATATGGCCGCTGGCGCAAACGGAGCCACAGTCGCGTTGTCAGGTGCGCCGGGTACCGCAGCTATTGATGCAGAGCACGGAGTAGAGCGGGCACGTACCGATAAATTGAACGTCAATCCAGTGATGAAAGCACGAACTGATTTCCTTCACTGTCCTTGAAGATCGCGGACGTACCCCAGGGCTCGACTTTGGGCTCCTGCACAAACTCGACGCCAGCGGCCTTGTACTGCGCCGCTGTTGCGACCACATCGTCCGTAGCGAACGACAGATTCATGAAACTCCCAATCCACGACTCCTGCCCCGGTGCTGTGAACAGCACGACCCCGGTGTCGGCACCGGGAATTCCAAGTTCGATCCACCGCGCGCCCGGTCCCATTGGCGCGTCGGTAGTCACAAGGAAGCCAAGCTTCTCCGTGTAGAACGCGAGTGCTCGAGTCTGGTCGAGCACCGGAATGCTGATGAATTTCACTTTCTTGATCATCGTTGCGGCTCGGTTGCTGGTGTCGTTCGCGCGGCAATGTCGACTGCGGCGTTCACTTCGCGCGTTCGCCACGGTGTGGCCCTTTCGCGCCCTTGTTTCCCTTGTCTCTCGCCACCTGAGCCGCGCCGTCGTTGCGATACACTTTTCCGCTCCGCATCACGAACGTCACGTGTTGCGTCGCTTCGATCTGCTGTGACGGATCTCCGTCGGTCGCGATGATGTCTGCCGCGAACCCTTCGGCGATACGTCCGATTTCTCGTCCGAGCCCCATCGATTCGGCGGCGAGCGAGGTCGCACTGACGATGGCGTCCATCGCAGGCTGGCCGCCTTTGCGGACTCGGCAGACGAGTTCTTCAGCGTTGCGCCCATGGGCGCCCGCAACCGCATCAGTTCCGAACACCAGCTTCAGCTTTGGCGTGCGACTCGCCAGACCGATGCCCGCTTCTGCGAGTGGTAGCGCTTTTTCCATCGACGCGAAGCCAACGGCGTTGTAGTTGCCGATGCCGTCAAACCACGGCTTGTTGTCAAGATAGTTGTGAAACACAAGGCCGCACTGCGGATCGAAATAGGTACCCCGTTCCACGAGTAACGCGCGCGTTACATCGTCGGCAAAGACGCCATGCTCAACCTGCGTGCAGCCGGCGCGACTCGCCCGCTGCACGGCCTCGGCGGAGTGCGCGTGAACGACGGAGCGGAGTCCGTTCGCTTTCGATTCACCGCAGGCCGCGGCGAGCTGTTCGTCCGTCATCGTTGCTTCGCCGCCATCACGAATGGATTTTGATGCAAAGATTTTGATCACGTCGGCGCCGCGTGCCTTGAATCGACGAACGGCCGCGCGCAGTGAATCGGGTGAACCACCTGCCGTCCGTTCGTTGAGCGAGCCGAGTGATGTGAGGACCCGCGGACCGGGAAGGACGCCGCGATTGATCGCATCACGCAACGCGCCGTTTTCAGCTTCGCCAATACTTTGCACTGTGGTGAATCCAGCGCGAAGCGTGGCCCAGGCATTCCCCGCCTGATTGAATGCGCTGACCGCCGGCGAATCGCCGTCGCCGTCGGCGTGCAACCGCTGCTTGTCGTTGATGTACCAGCCGAGATGAACGTGCGTGTCGATCAGGCCGGGCAGCACCGTGCGACCGCGAAGGTCGATGGCACCGGCGGGTAGCGCACCCGCTGCTGCGCGCACCGTGACGATGCGGCCGTTCTCGATGACCACATCGACATTCGTCATCACGCGTCCGGTGCCGTCGAGCACCCGCGCAGCTCGAAGCACGATTGGCGTACGCGAGCCGCCGGGTGTGGCCTGTCCGTTGACGGTGCGCGCGTGGAGCAGCGCCCCGACGAGGAGGAATTGCGCCACGGAGTGGCGAGCGAAAGAGGGAAGCATGGATCGTATTTCCGAGGGGTGGAGGACGTGGGGAAGTGACACGACGGCTGGGTGCAGGGCAAGTTCCCGCAGGTGCCTCTTGTGCCCCTCGGGACGAGATGCAGATTTGGCCACCCCTTCGATCGCTGCGGACGCGCGCAGCGGTAAGCGGGCGAATGACCTTGCAGCGTTCGCGCGGTGATGCTCGACTCCATACGATCTTTCCTCGGCGCAGACGGCGCTCTGCTCCTCGATTGGCGTACCGAGGACGTGGCGTCTGTCCTTTGTGCATCGCCCGAAACGCCCGCTGAGCGGAGCGTCCGCCTCTCGCGCGCGGCGTTCATTCCGCACGACGGTCAGATTCTTGTCGATAGCCTGCCGCAACAACTGCTCGGCAACGCGCTCGCGGACTGGTCTTCCATGCCGATTCGCGCGGCGTGCGTCTGCTCCGCGCCTGTACGTGCCGGTCAGGAGAAGCCTTCGGGCGCGCTGATTGTTTTCTGGCACGAACGTTCGGCGGCAACGCAGGAACGATTGGCTGAGCTACGCCCACTGTGCACCGCCTTTGTTGAAACTGCGGTTGCGCAGCAAAACGCGTTGCGTGCCGTGCGTCGACTTGACGCTATCATGGGTTCAGCGCCGTACGGGATCGTCTTTGTGGACGACGACTATGGCGATGCCGATGTGAACGACGAAGCGGCGCGTCTGCTTGGCGTACCCAGAGGCGTGGTCAGTGCGGAGCGGCTGAACGATGCGTTTCGTTCGCTGCACACGCGTCTTGTGCATCGCGAAAACGTGGTGGCGGAGTATGCGCGACTGTCGACGTCTCTCGACGACTCGGTTCGTGACTGGATCTGGGAGTTCGCAGATTCGGCCGGCACCGCGTTTCGCGTCGCATCGATTCCCGTTATCGGAGCGGCGGGCCGTGGTCGACTATGGACGTTTGAGGATGTGTCGTCGGAACGTCAGATACATCGGCAGGTGGAACGACAGCACGAGCGTGAACGACTGTTGCAACGTCAACGTCTCGACGCTGTAACCCAACTCGCCGCCGGCGTAGCCCACGACTTCAACAACATCCTCACCGTGATCGGTGGTAGCGTCGAGATCCTGCGAGAGCCGAGCTCGCCCGGCGAGGGTGACGTCGAAGTCGCGATGATCCGTCAGGCGGCGCGCCGCGGGCACGGGTTGATCAAACAGCTGCTGTCGTTCTCAGGCCAAGTGCTGGCACAGCCAACCATGCTTGACGTAGACGGGTTGTTGCGCAAGATCGAGCCGTTGCTTGCCGACGCTCTCGAGGCATCGTGGTCGCTTTCCATTCGGCCCGATGCGATCGACGCGCGCGTACTGATTGACGAACGTCAGCTTACGCTTGCGCTCGTGAATTTGCTCTCGACTGCTTCCGAAACGGTGAGCAATGGTGGTGTGATTACCGTGCGAAGTGCACGCGTCTCATCGGCGACCGGAGCCCCATCCGATGGTCAGCAGCCTATTCGATGGGTGGCAATTGCCCTGAGCGACGTAGACGCACCCATTCCAAGTACGGTGCGGGAGAATCTGCAAGAGTCGTTTGCTGGCCTGCGTACAGATTCGGGACGCGCGGGATTCGGACTGGAGACCATTGCCGCGATGGTCGAGCAGGCCGGTGGCACCATTCGATACACCGCCGCGACATCGACCGCTGCTGGGCCGAGGTGGACGTATACGCTCTATCTCCGTGAAGCCGACACGCGTCCCTCCTATCAACGCCAGCCCACGCCGGCACGCGGAGTACCTATTTCGTCAGATATCACGGAACTACCGATTCTCGTCGTCGACGATGATGCAGGCCCGCGACGTGTCGTTCGGCGACTCCTTGAGCGCGAAGGGCATGCAGTGCTGACCGCAGAGTCGGCCGCCGAAGCGCTGCGTCTGCTCGAGACTCACAACGGACAGTTTTTAGGCGTGATCAGCGACTACTTGATGCCCGGAATGAGTGGGATGGAGCTGTTGACGCAGATTCGCGCACAGTGGCCCGACTTGCCCGTGGTGCTGGTTTCCGGTTTTACATCAGACAATGTCACTGGGAGCGCACTGCGTGATCTCCGCGCGCACTTTCTCGCCAAGCCATTCACGCGCGATGAACTGCTGACCGCCGTCCGGACGGCAAGAGCGGTCGCCCGCGGAGTGTGAGCGGAGGTGATTCGGTTATGACCGTGCGTACCCATACGCGCATTGTCATCGACGGGACTGGATTCTCGGGACTCGGCGCCGCAATCAGGTTCCGGCAGGAAGGGATCGACGATTTCGTGATCCTGGAGCGCGCGAGGGACCTTGGTGGTACCTGGCGCGACAACAGCTGTCTGGGTTGTGCCTGCGACGTGCCGTCGCGCATCTATCATTCGGACACGTGGTCGTAATTTTGGAGAGCATCGCGTCGGTAAGGGAACTCCATCGGGAGACGAATCATGACCAACAAATACGTGCAGATGCCACGCATTTTGATTACGTGTTCTCGCGCCTTCGGTATGGCACTTTTTGCGACTGCGATCGTGGCGCGGCCGATGCACGCGCAAGAGCGTATCCACAAGCCGGGAATGGTTCACACCCCGGGAATGACGCCGGCGACGCCATCGGTACTTCCCACGCAGGGAGGGCAGGGTGCCTTTGCGGCGATCGGCGAGATTGTCAGGTTGCTCGAAGCCGATTCTACGACGGATTGGTCGCGTGTGAATCTCGAGCGATTGCGCTTGCATCTGATCGATATGGATCTCGTGACGCTGCGTAGTACCGTCACCTCGACGAACGTGGCCGGTGGCGCGCAGTTCACCGTTCGCGGCACCGGAGCGACAATCACTGCGATTCAGCGCATGACGCGCGCGCATGCAACCATGGTCGCGGCAGACAACGGTCCAAAGTTGGCGCGCGTGGTCCTGCCCGACGGGGCTCGTCTCACGGTCACGGCGACGGATGCTGCAGACGCACCAGCCATCGCGCGCATTCGTGCCCTCGGATTTATTGGCCTGATGGCGTCGGGCGATCACCACCAGGCGCACCACATCATGCTTGCCCGCGGCGACGCGATGGCTGATCACGGTCACTGAGCGGTCGTGATTCGACGTCAAGTGTCGAACCCATCTTGCGATCAGAGTGACACAGTAAACCCATCGCGCGGCCGCGAGCGCCCGGCAACCATCTCGACGTAAAGCTGCATCGCGGCATCACCACCCGAGCAATGGGTGACGGTCATCCACTGCGCGAGCGATGGCATGAATGACTTCCACGCACCCGCGACGCGTTTCTCGATTCCGCCGGGTCCCCATTCGGCAGCGCGCAACTTGATCTGTGTCGGCGCAAAGAACAGTGTTGGCTTGGCACCGGGCAATCCACGGGCGGGCGCGAGCTCGTCCCAGTCGGTCATACCCACGGTCGCACTGTGCACCACATTCGCACCAACGTGCGTGTGTACACGCGCGCGCAAGGTTGCGTTGCCCGAAAAGTCAGCGTAAACAATGGCGGCGCCCGCATCGAGTGACTCGACCGCGTCGTATGCGAGTACCTGATCGTAGCAGTCGAGTGCGCCGACAAAATCGATGTTGCCAGCCGAGGTGAGTCCAATGATCGCCGGGCGTGGTTTGGGGCGCTGCCCGAGGAGATACGCCAGCGCGTACGCGGTTTTGCTCGACGCGCTCGAAATGACAATCGCGTCTGCGCTGAAGTAGTGGTTGCTCTCGAGAAAGTCTTCGAGCATGAACGACGTTACGAACAGCGGACGGAGCAGCATGTACGCGTCTTCTTGTGTCGCGTCGTACGAGGGATCGGCCGCAGTACGCTGGTACTGGTTGTACACAGCGGGCAGCTCGAGCCGATGCGGCGTGCCGTCGACAAAACCATGCTGACTCGCATGACTCGGCTGCATCACGGCGTGCGACGCCATTGGCCAGTAGCCAAAGTAGCGGTCGCCAACGCTCACTCCGTCTCTCTTCGACGCCAACACGTCGGCAAAACCCCACACGGGAATCGATCCCCAAGTCGCGTCGACGGGAAAGAAGTCCCAGTAGTGCATCGCATCGCCCAGCGCGACGTATGTGATGTTGTTCGCAGAAAATCCGAATCGATCGAGCTTGAACAGCACCTGGCCGTCGCCGAGCGATTCAGCATTCGGTGCGTCACTCGTTTCGATGCGGCATTCGTTGATGTCGGAACGCCGGACAAGTAGTCGCGAGTATGTCATGCGCGTAGTCCCTCCGCAGGACGGCACGGGAATTGAACAGGCTGTGAGAGGAGCCACCGCTCGCCATGCTTCCAGAAGGTGCGCAACTTCGCGCACAGCACTGGCAAAGGAGTACCATGCCGAACCCGAGTGCGATGTCGCAAGGAATGCTGGAACTGCTCGCGGAACGGTTCAAGGCGCTGGGCGAGCCCGCGCGCTTGCAGCTGCTTGTGACGCTGCGTGAGGGCGAACGAACCGTCACGGAGTTGGTTCGACAGACCGGACTGGGACAAGCGAATGCGTCCCGCCACCTGCAAATTCTGCATGGGCAAGGATTCGTCACGCGACGCAAGGATGGGTTGCGCGTGGTGTATTCGCTCTCCGATCGCGTCGTGCTGAATTTGTGCGACGCGATGTTCAGTCGCGTTGAACTGCAGCTGACCGCGCAGCAGAAGCATCTCAGCGGTTAGTGCGCGCAGGGCGACGCATCGTCGCGGCCTTCTCGACAAGTCGGCGTAGCTCCTTGATCGGCTCCGGATTGTCGTCCACCTGCAGCCGCACTACGACATCGTTGTGCAGCCACACACCGGCGTCCTTCTTGACGATCACCATCGCCGCCGACTGCATACCCCGCTTGTCACCGCCGGCAAGTTGCCCAGCCTCGAGCGCAGCAAGCAAGCGGAACGACAAATGGCCTTCCGTCGATTCAAAAGCCTTGACCATCGCGTTTACCACTTCAGGGCCAGCAAGAATGTTTCCCTGGGCCGTACAGAACTTCCCCTGCTTGTCTCCCGCCCACTCGCTCGCCTTGGGTCCGGTGTAGGCCGCAACGTTGCCCTGCGCATCGATCACCGCGAACTGACGACCATACTTCGTCCAATCAGCAGGCCGAGGGTCGGCGTCGCTTTCCCACACCTGCTTGATGACGTCGATCGGCTTCACGCCCTGCCGGAGCAGAGTAATCGACTGCGGCCCGTAGCTCACGTCGACAATCGCCTGCGTGGCAGCAACGCCAACGCCCGCTTCGGCCCACAACACGCCGTTGCCGACTGAAAACACGCGCGACTGTACGGCGCCGCCCACTTCACCGGTTGCCGGGTCGTAGCCCAAGATCGAGAAGGTCGCGATCGGTGGCCAGGGCAGAGGCGCAGTTGTGTTGAATCCGCTTGTCTGCTGCGCCTGAACGGCGAATGGCAACGATGTAGTGAGCGTGCAAGCGACCGCAACGACAATTGATCGAAACCAACGCATGCGAACTCCTGGCGAGTCAGGGCGAATGTGGATCGTGTGTGGCGCCGCGTGGTGCTGTGCGGTGTTGCGTATGATCAGTGTGACGAGGGAATGACGCGTATGCGCGTTCCCCATGGATCGTGGAGGAGAAGATCGCGCCCGTCGTGCTCAACCGCGATCCCTTGTTGCTCAAGATGCACACCCATCGCGCGAATGTCGTCGGCCGCCGGCACAACCAGATGCCATTCGAGCAAACGCGCATCGCTGGCGGCAGGCGCCACGGCGTCACGCGCCCACGTGTTCGTGCCGAGGTGATGGTGATAGCCACCAGCCGACATGAACAGCGCGCCTGGATACTCCCAGACAGTTTTGTCGAAGCCGAGCCCTTCGTGATAGAACGTCGCCGCCTGTTTGAGATCGCCAACGTGCAGGTGTACATGACCCACGGTCGTGCCGGCCGGCGCACCGGTCCAGAGTTCACCATGCGCTGCAGCCATCACGGCACGCGCATCGAGTGGCTCGGTTCCCATTGCCAACTGTCGCCCCTCTGACTGCCAGCTTTCACGCGGACGATCAGCGTACACCTCGAGACCGAGTCCATCCGGGTCGTTGAGGTAGAGCGCCTCACTCACGAAGTGATCGGACATGCCGACACGCTCGCCGATGTTGGCGAGATGCGCGAGAAAACGGCCAAGCGTCGCGCGATCGGGAAGCAGAATAGCCACGTGAAAGAGGCCGAGTCGTCCGCGATGCGGAACTGGCGTTGCGCCGGGTAACTCATGCAACTCGAGGACGGTGCGCTCTTCACCGTGTGGCCCCATCGACGCATTCTGCGCGGTCGACGACAGCACGCGCAGCCCGATCACATCGCGGTAGTACGCGATCGAACGCGCAAGGTTGGCCACCTGCAGGTGTACCGCACCGAGTGTGGTCGCGTCGGGCAGTCGATAGCCGGTGGGTGCGATCCCGTACGAAAAGGGGGAGGACATGAACCGCGACGAAAAGGAAGACCACGAAGGAATGCCGCGGCGCGTGGGTGCGCACGGAACGATGCGTTCCCCGCGTCGCCGTCGGTAGATACGGCGGAGAGTACACACAAAGCAGATGCAAAATTCCTGGTCGGCTTAAAGCTGAGCTCACGCCGCGACGTGGCCGAACCGGCTACCTTTCACCCATGGCCACTCATCTGTCCCTCAGGACCGTCGGCCGCTTGGCCGCATTCGTCGCAGCATCCGTCGCCGCAGTCATCGCGCCCGTTACCGCGATCACTCCCACACTCCTGCACGCACAGCCGTCAGGATGGGCCCGCGCAGGTACGCGCGGTGATTTTATCGTGCGAAATTTCAAGTTCCGTTCGGGCGAGGTGCTCCCCGAACTCAAACTTCACTACACCACCCTCGGCACGCCGCATAAGGACGACAAGGGCATCGTGCGCAACGCGGTCATGGTGCTGCATGGCACCGGGGGCGCTGGCACGAGTTTTCTGAGTGCGACGTACGCTGGTGAACTCTTCGGCCCGGGCAAACTGCTCGACAGCAGCAAGTTCTATATCGTGCTGCCCGACGGCATCGGACATGGATTGTCCAGCAAGCCGAGCGACGGACTGCGCGCAAAGTTTCCGAAGTACACGTACGACGACATGGTCGACGCGCAGCATCGGTTGCTGACCGAAAAGCTTGGTGTGAATCACCTGCGTCTCATCATGGGCACATCGATGGGTTGCATGCAGGGGTGGGTGTGGGGTTACACACACCCCGATTTCATGGACGGACTGGCTCCGTTCGCCTGTGTGCCGTCGCAGATCGCCGGTCGCAATCGTATGATCCGCACGATGGCGATGGACGCCATTCGCGAAGATCCAGCCTGGAACGGCGGCAACTACACGTCGCAGCCTCCGGCACTCAAAACCGCGTCCATGATGCTCTACCTTATGGGCAGCGCGCCGTTGCTCCAGCAGAAGCAGGCACCGACGCGCGATGCGGCCGACAGTGTGATTCGTGCCTATCTGGACCAGCGTATGAAGACGAGCGACGCGAACGACTTTCTCTACCAGTTTGACGCATCCCGCGACTACGATCCGTCACCATTTCTGGCGAAGATCACCGCGCCTTCGCTCTACATCAATTCGGCCGACGATCAGGTGAATCCACCTGAACTCGGAATGGCGGAAGGCTTCGCGACGAAGATCAAGCACGCAAAGTTCATCATGGTGCCGATCTCCGCCCAAACGCGCGGACATGGCACCCATTCGCTGCCGTCAATATGGGGCGGATATCTACGCGACTTTCTCTCGACACTCCCCCAACGATGACGCCCGCGACTGGTGCTGCTGCGCCGCCGCGTCTCGCCGAACCCGGGGATTTTGCAAAACCGCCAGTCGGACGTTTGCTCTGGCGTGCGGTGCGTCTCCGTTGTCCGCACTGTGGTGGCAAAAAGATCTTTGCGTCGCTGTTCGAACTCAAAGACCGTTGTCCGACGTGCGGCATGCAACTTCAACGTGGTGAGAACGACTATTTCGTTGGCGCGTATCTCTTCAATCTCATCGCCGTCGAACTGATCCTCTTTTTCGTCGTCTGTGGCTTCGTGTTCGTCACCTGGCCAGACCCGCCGTGGGACGCGATCACCTACACCACCGCCGTGCTGATGCTCTCCGGTTGCGTCTTCTGTTACCCGTTTGCCAAGACGACGTGGCTCGCAGTCGATCTCGCAATCAGACCGCTGGCCGACGAAGAGCTACACCGACCGCCTACTTCTCCGAAATGATCAGATAGCGCGACACGGCCCAGAACTTCGACGGGTCGGTGATACGAATGGCATCGCCACGGAAGCTGCCGTCTTTTTCCTTTTTCGCGACTTCGATCAAGCCGACGTCGTGACGCGACACAATCTTGTACGGACGATCGGCGCGCGGGAGCGGAATCGTCAGCACTTCACGACGATCGGCGCGGGTGAACTTCGCTTCGTCGAGCGTGCGGGCGGGTACCAACGTCTTCCCAAGCTTCACGATCAACAGTCCGCGTGAGCCGCCCTCTTCGGTCACCAGTCCGTCGGCAAGCAGCTGCCGACGCACACCAACGACGTAGTACACCTTGTTCTCGCGCACGTCCATTGCCTTGACGGTGTCCGTCAACACCGCCTTCTCAGTCGCCAGCTGCGCATTCTGCGCGCGCAACGATTTCACTTCGTCCTGAAACGCGACGATTTCTTTTTCGCGTAGAC
>JBKJTE010000194.1:0-9637 GCA_046590495.1 Gemmatimonas sp.
CGTGAGCGATGGGGGCCGTATTTCGGTGACAGCAGAACGCCGGTGGATTGACGAAGGCAATCCGGCCGCGACGTTGGGTCTCACCTCGGGGCCATACGTGCAACTCTCCGTCTCCGACAATGGCTCGGGCATTGCGGACGACGTAAAGCAGCGGATGTTCGAACCCTATTTCACCACCAAGGCCGATTCGCGCGGCACCGGTCTCGGCCTTGCGACGATTTACAACCTCGTCAGATGCGCGGGAGGCACAGTCAGTGTGTCGAGTCGTGTCGGCGCGGGCGCCACCTTTGACGTGCTGCTCCCCGTCGGCGACTGAGCCCTACCACCAGCGCGACGCCCCTCCTCGATCTTTCGCCCAACCCAATCCGTGCTCAGCCTCTCGACCGTCATCCGTCATTCCGCTTTCATCGCTTGCGCCGTCGGCGCACTCCACGCGACGGCGACGCGCGGCTCCGCTCAGGGAAAGACCGCGAAGGTAGCCAAGGCAACGTCGATCAAACCCGTGTGGCCTGACGAGGGCCCGTTCAAATGGGCGCCCAGGCCGACGTCTTCCGCGATCACGGCGAATGACCTCCGCACACGTCTGTACGGTTTTGCGGACGACTCTATGTCGGGGCGCCGGATCGGCGAACCCGGCAACTACAAAGCGACCGACTACATCGCCCGCGAGTTCAAGCGGCTCGGACTCAAGCCGGCCGGCGACAACGGCGGCTATTTCCAGGAGCTGCCGTTTGGCCCGATCGGTTTCGACAGTGCGACGACCAGGCTGGTGGTCGGCGGGTCGGCGTTGAACGTCAAAGCCGACTTTGTCCCGATGGCGCCAACGGTCGGCAACGGGTTCGGCGGCAAGGCTGAAATCTCGAACGCGCAGGCGGTTTTTGCCGGGCGCTGGGGCGATACGACCGTGGCGCTCGACGCCGCGGTTTTCAAAGGCAAGGTCGCGGTGTTTGTGGCTAATGCGGGAACGCTGACCGCACTTGGTCCGGTGGCCGGACGGGGCGCTGGGGCGGCCGTTCTCCGTTGTGACTCGGTGCCGGACAAGTTTGGCGCGGCCGCCGCGGCGGCGGTCGAGGCCAAGCTGCGGGCGGAACAAGCGGCCGGTCGAGGTGGACGTGGTGGTCCGGCTGGTGGTGCCGGCGGTCGTGGCGCCGCGGCCGGCGGAGCGAGTGCTGTCGATCCGCGCGCCGCTGCCGCCGGTGCCCTCGCCGTTCTGGTTGTGTCGCCAGAGGCTTTGACAACGACAGGTGCGACGTCGCCGTTTACGGCCCGCATGTCGATGCAACCGACGACGGCCTCGTCATCAGCGGTAGGCGCGGCGACGATCTCGCCGGACGCTGCCTCCAAGCTGTTCGGCAAGTCGGTCGACCAGTTGACGGTTGGTGCGACTGGGCAGCCGGTGAGCGCGTCGTGGAACTACGAGTGGCGCATGTCCAAGACGCCCGGTCGCAACGTCATCGCGATTCTTCCGGGCGCTGACCCGGCGCGCGCTGGTGAGTATGTGCTCGTCGGCGCACACAACGACCACGTCGGCACCAACGCCGTTGCCGTCGACCACGATTCGCTGCGCGCCGTCAACACCATCACGCGTCGTCAGGGCAACAACGATCCGGCCTGCCGTCCGACCGACGCGCAGCAGCACCAGATCGACTCGATCATCACGCGCGCGCGCACCATTCGCGCACCGCGTCGTGACTCGATCATGAACGGCGCGGACGACGATGGTTCCGGTACAGCCGTCCTGCTCGAAATCGCCGAACGTTTTGCGACCGAGAAGCCAGCGCGCTCGATCATCTTCGTTTCGCATGAAGGCGAAGAAGCGGGTCTGCTGGGCTCGAAGTGGTTCACCGATCACCCCACCATTCCGCTCGCGTCGATCGTCGCCGCGCACAACATGGACATGCTGGGCAAGGGACGCGCAGACCAGGTGAAGTTCGGCGGTCCGAATTCGGTGCAGACGCTCGGCGCGCGTCGTCTGTCGCGCGAATTCGGTGACATGATCGACTCGGTCAACGCGGTGCGCGACGAACCGATGGCCATCGACAAGACGTGGGATGTGGTCGCGAACCCGATGAACCGCTTCTGCCGTAGCGATCAGGTCAACTACGTCAACAACAAGGTGCCGGTCACCTACTTCTCCCTCGGCTACGCGCAGGACTACCACCAGCCGACCGACGAACCGCAATACATCGAGTATGACCACGCGGCGCGGTTGGCGCGGTTCATTCACGACGTCATGGCGGCGATTGCCAACAGGAAGGACCGGCTGGCGATCACGGGACCGGACGTGGAGTATCCGTTGTGTGGGGGGAGGGGCTAGGGGTGGGGGGAACGGGGAGCAGCACTCCGAGTACAACAGCTCGCTGATTAGACTTCC
This sequence comes from Gemmatimonas sp., assembly GCA_046590495.1. GTDB lineage: Bacteria > Gemmatimonadota > Gemmatimonadetes > Gemmatimonadales > Gemmatimonadaceae > Gemmatimonas. The sequence continues at coordinate 2,375 of JBKJTE010000194.1, forward strand.
GGTGTAGTTCGGCGCGCGGCGTTTCCCGCACTTTCGCGCGCCAGACCCTTAGCGATATAGAAACATGGAATCGACCAACCCCGCGCTGCGTTCCAAGGCGCTCCAGGAACTGAGTCGCCGCGCGGTCGGCGACGCGGCGATGACTGTCAACGGGACCGCGACCAAAACGCTGGTGCTGTTGCTGGCGACGACGTTCAGCGCGTTGCTGGTATGGCAGCGGCCGGAATCGTGGGGCGCAGCGATGCTCTTCGGCAGCATCGGTGGGCTCGTGCTGGCGCTGGCCACGTCGTTCAAGCCGACATGGGCGCCGGTCACTGCACCGATTTACGCCGTGGTCGAAGGACTCGCCCTCGGCGCGATTTCAGGGATTTACAACGTTCGCTTTGCCGGGCTGCCGATGATGGCGGTTGCCGCGACGCTGGTGACGGCGGTGCTGCTCTTCGTCGTCTATCGCGCGGGGCTCATCAAAGTCACTGAACGCATGCGTGCAGTGGCCGGCATGGCGCTTCTCGGTTTGCTTGCCACGTATCTGGTGCAGTTCGGGCTGGGCTTCTTTGGCATCAGCATTCCGTTCATCAACGGCAACGGCATTCTGGGCATCGGCTTCAGCCTGCTGTCCACGGGACTCGCCGCGTTCTTCCTGCTACTCGACATGGATCGCGTTGAGCAGATGGTGAAGCAGGGGCTTCCGAAGTCGGTGGAGTGGTATGGCGCGTTCGGGTTTCTGGTGACGCTGATCTGGTTGTACATGGAGATGCTCAAACTCTTGAGCAAGTTGCAGAAGCGGTAACGGTTCGCCGCGAGCTGAAGGCAAACGCCGCCGAGTCCTGAGGGATTCGGCGGCGTCTACTTTGGGGCGACGCGGAGTGACGGGGAGAGGCCCTGCTGTTCGTCACGCCAGCGTTCGAGCGCGCTGACTCGCGATTCGAGCGTGCGGTCCTCGAGCGCATCCGGTGTCGCACCGTTCGCAGCGGTCGCGCGAGACACAGCAGGAGCTACCGCAACAGCAACGGCCCGTGGTGCGGAGGAGATCGGGGTCACCGCAACCGGCGCGCCTGTGGGGCGAACAGCGCCGCCGTAAGCTGTGCGCGCGGCACGTCGCAGAATACCTGTGCCGATCGGCCCCAGCCAAGTCCACCGGAACAGCCACTCACCCGGCGGTCGACGCAATGGGCTGCGCAACAGCGCGACAATCGACATGCCGCGCGTGACGTAGAGCGCATAGAGCAGCACCGAACCGGGGATACCAACGTTGTACCACCCCGGGCGCACTTCGACGCGAAGGTAGTTGAGCACGTACCAGCGCACCACGAACGTCGAGGCGAGCAGCAACACATTGATGACTACCTGCCGGCGTCGACGCGCGACGACATCGACATCGGCCCGCAGTTGCGCCCGATCTGCTTCCCGTTCTGCGAGAATAGTCGCCAGTCCGCGCTGGACTTCGGTGCTGCTGAATCCGCGGTGGGCGAGTCGACGCGCCTGTGCACCGGTTTGTGCGAGCCGGCCCCACACCAGCGCCGCGAACAGCACGACGGGCAGGATGATGTCGAGGTTTCCCTCGTACACAGTGCCGAGTGCGACGTAGAGCAACACGCCGGTGAACACACCACCGAACAGAACGAGCCCCGCCTGCGATGCTTCTTCGGCAAAGAGTCGAATGGGCAACGGCACGTCAGGAGCGCCAAGTCGCACGACGTCGATCGTTTCGACCAACTCCTCAGCAGTCGCGAACCGTTCCGTCGGATCCTTGCGCACACACCGATCGATCGCGTCCGCGAGTGGACGCGGAAGATCTCCGCGCTCCCCAAGCACCGGCGGGATCGATTCCGTGAGCTGCTTCACCAGCACCTTCTGCGTACTCTCGCCACTGATCGCCAAACGGGTGGTGGCCGCGTACCACGCGACGAGCCCGAGCGAATACAGGTCGCTGCGGCCATCAACATTGTCGCCGCTCGCCTGCTCGGGACTCATGAACTCCGGCGTTCCCACCACTTCGCCGACGCGCGTCAGCCCCGTTTCTGCCACGGGTGCAGCCGAGATCGTGCGCGAAATACCGAAGTCCATGAGCAACGCGCGTCCGGTTGCGCGTTCGATCATGATGTTGTCTGGCTTGATGTCCCGATGCACGACGCCGCGGCCGTGCGCGTACGCCAACGCGTAGCCGACATCCTGCAGCAGTCGCACCAACTCCTTCACACTCAGTGGCCCCGAACGCTTCACACGTTCGGCAAGACTTTCGCCTTCGACGTAGCCCATCGCAAACGCGAGCAGATCTTTGCGATCTTCGATACTGAAAACGGGGACGATGTTTGGATGCGAGAAGCTTGCCGCCATCCGCGTCTCGCGCAAAAAGCGTTCACGCAGATCGGACTGCATTGCATACTCGGCGGGCAGCACTTTGATCGCGACCAGCCGATCGAGTTGCAGATCACGCGCGAGATACACCGCGCCCATTCCGCCACGCCCCAACTGACGATCGATCGCGTACCGATCGCTCAATCGCGCACGCAACATATCGACGGTAAGATCGAGCGTGCCGCCATTTGCCCCGCTGTTCACTGTATCGCTTGTGATCACGTCAGTCGTCCATGCAGCGAAAGATTGGTCAAGGTCATGTCAGGTGCCCGTGCAACAGCGCATGCAGTTTGAGCATCGTCGCCCAGTTGCGTGTCGTGACTGCATCGCCGAGTGCCTTGGCCGATGCCGCCGCAAGTTTGCTTTCAAGCAATCCGCTCGCACACCACATGTACGCGACGCGTTCGCCGACCGCGAGCGCGTCAGGTGTCCAGTTCTGGGTGCGCAACGGCGCGAGTCGTCCCATTTCGGCTACGCTGGCGAGAACGGAGACCATCAGCTTTGACGGGTTGTCGGCGATATCGAGCAGCGGGTTATCACGAATGATTGACGCCACTTCGTCAGCCGAGAGTACCATCACCCGGCAGGAGATCCCGAGCTGTGTCGTCAACGCCGTCTCGATCCGCGCCGTAGCATTACGAGCCTTCGCCGGTGACGCAGAGAAGACCACGTTCCCACTGTTCAGCAGCGTCTGTGCATCGCCAAATCCGAGCGAGGTGATCAGTGCCTTCAGGTCGGCCATGGCGATTCGCTTTGCTCCCCCGACGTTGACACCACGCAACAGTGCCGCGTGCCCATTTTTCACGTTGTCCGCTCCCTATTTTTCGGCAGGATGCCTACGCCAACCGCAGCAACCGGATCGCGACGCGCGCCAGCTCACCGCGGGGATACACCAGAAGAACGAGCCCAAAGCGCGGCGGATTTTGTCCGTCGATATCGCTGGCTGATTCTCGCAGGGTTGATCACCGCAGCGATCATGGAGGTGCTCGACACCACGATCGTGAACGTAGCACTTCCGCAGATGGCGGGGAATCTTGGCGCTACGCAGGAAGAGATCGGATGGGTGTCGACGGGGTACATCCTCGCGAATGTAATCTTTCTCCCGATGACCGCGTTCTTTGCCGCGCGTTTCGGACGTCGACGGTATCTCACCGCATCGATCGTCATCTTCATCGTTGCATCGGTCTTCTGCGGCACGTCGCATTCGCTCGTAGAGTTGGTCTTCTGGCGCATTCTGCAAGGCGCCGGTGGCGCCGCACTACTGTCGACAGCACAAGCGACGCTGCGACAGATCTTCCCGCTCGAAGAACAGGGACTCGTACAAGCGGTCTTCCTGCTCGGTGTCATCGTCGCGCCGACGCTTGGTCCGACACTCGGCGGATGGATCACCGACAATTACACCTGGAACTGGTGCTTCTTCATCAACGTGCCGATCGGTATCGCATCGGCATTTCTGGTGAGCGGATTTTTGCGGGACCCGCCAGATCAGAAGGCGCACAGTGGCGACGTCGACTGGCTCGGCATTGGCCTGCTGACCATTGGGGTTGGCGGTCTGCAGTATGTGCTCGAAGAAGGGAATGCAAAGGACTGGTTCGAGAGCGGACTGATTCTGCGTCTCGCGATCATCGCGACGGTGGCACTGATCACGATGGTGTGGTGGGAACTTCATCCCAAAAACACACATCCCGTCGTCAACTTCCATGTTCTCAGGAATCGTACGCTCGCGGCATCGCTGTTCCTGTTCGTCGCCCTGGGCTTTGGTCTGTACGGCGGTGTGTTTCTCTTCCCGCTGTTCGCGCAGGGCATTCTGCATTTCACGCCAACTGAAACAGGGTTGGTGATGCTACCGGGTGGGCTCGCGACGGGGTTCAGCGCGCTCATCTGCGGCGCACTGCTCAACGGCAAGAATCCGAAAGCCGATCCGCGTGTGTTGATCGCAGGCGGTGTGCTGCTATTCGCGATCTCGATGTGGATGATGGGGCATCTGACGTCAGCGGCCGGCGCGGACGATGTGCGGCTCGCGCTATTCGTGCGCGGGTTTGGGCTGGGCTTGCTCTTTGTGCCGATCAACGCGGCGGCATATGCGAGTATCAAACCGTCGGAGGCGCAGCAGGCCTCGGGGTTGATCAATCTGTCGCGTCAATTGGGCGGCGCGTTCGGCATTGCAGTGTTGGCGAATCAGGTCAACCGGATGACGCAGCTCCATCGCGTCGACCTGGTCACATTGGTGAATTCGGGCAGTATGCTTGCCGACGAACGCATTCAACTGTTGACGCGCGGCTTCATTTCGAAGGGAATGGACCAACTCGCGGCGCATCAAGCGGCGCTGCAGGCGCTCAACGCTCAGATCCAGCAGCAGGCGACGATGCTGAGTTTCAACGACGCGTGGATATTTGTGCTGATCGCGTTTCTGGTGGTATCGCCGTCGATTTTGTTGTTGCGGAGACCGGCCAGGAGCGGGCAGATGGCGGGCATCGATGCGCACTGAGGGGCGGACACGCGCAGCTGCGAAGTGAACAGACGGAACCGCCCCGCTCGCACTGCGCTCTCTCTAGCCGCCGTACCTCTCCGTCCTGATCGTCTCCGCCGCCGTCCCCAACTCGACGAGCGCATCTGCTACCGTGCCGACGAAACGATTGTTACCGCAGACAAATGTCAGCTGCGGCGAGAGCGTGACCAGCGTTGCCTGGAGAATCGCCGCATCGATGCGACGACTGTAGTCGACGGTGCGACGCGCAGCATCACGCGTGAGACAGAAGACAACACGCATGTTGTTCTGCATTGCCTCGTGTGCAAGCAACTCTTCGCGAACGATCACGTCATCCCACGTACGCGCTGAGTACAACAGCGTCATTGGCGATGCGTTGGCAACAAACGCCCGGTGGCGCAGTATCGACAGCAGCGGTGCAACGCCACTCCCGCCTCCGATCAACAGCACTGCACCCGGTTGCTCCGAACGCCACACAAAATGCTCGGCGAATGGTCCACTGATTTCGATCGTGTCGCCGACTTCGGCGACCTCGTGGAAGTACGGTGACACTTCGCCATCGGGGAGCCGTTCGATGGCGATTTCAAAGGTCCCCTCTGATTCGGGTGCGGACGTGATTGAGTAGCTGCGACGAGCCTGATAGCCGTCGGGCGCGGTCAACCGAAGATCGATGTGTTGACCGGGAAGAAATCGTCGCCACGATTGCGGCTTGAGCACGACGCGCCGGATCGATGTAGTGAACGACGAGATCGATTCGATCGTTGCTTCCTGCCAGGTCGGAGCGCCCGCGCGTGCGCCGTCAGTCAGTCCATCAGTCATTCGTGAATCGCTGCTCGCGCCACGGATCGCCGCGCATGTGATAGCCGCGCAGTTCCCAGAATCCCGCCTCGTCGCGCTGAGTGAATTGCAGTCCGTTCACCCACTTGGCCGACTTCCAGAAGTAGAGCTGTGGTACAAGCAATCGAGCGGGGCCACCATGATCCGGCTCGATTGGCGCGCCATCGTAGCGTAGCGCGACCATCGCCTTGCCACCCGTGAGATCGGCAAGCGGCACGTTCGTCGAGTAGCCCTCGACCGTGTGTGCGAGTACAAACTCCGTCGGCGGAGTGAGTGACGCGGCAGCGAAGATGTCATCGACCAGCACACCTTCCCAGCGCGTGTCGAGCTTGGACCACGTCGTTACGCAATGGATGTCACGCGTCATCGTGGTCATCGGCAGCGCATTAAACTCTTCCCAACTCCACGATTTGACCGGCTTGGGGCCAACGCGCAATGTGAAGGTCCAGGCACTGGTTGCCACACGCGGCGTCGGCCCAGCGGAAAGCACTGGGAAACCGTGCTCCTCGTGCTGACCGGGCGGAATGCGCGACGCCGAGTCTGCTGCGGGGCGCCTACCGAAGAATCCGCGAGTGACCATGGATCAAATAGTGAAGGGTGCACCATTGGCCGGCAACGCCGTTGCGCTGATGTAGCGGTACGCTTGCGCGCCTGCGACCGAAAGCGAATCATCAACGAATACCCGACCGACGCTTCCCGTTCCTTTCACCCGACACGCGCGTGACTGCTGACACCACAACGGACACGACCGCGCTCGCTGCGGCTTCACCTGCGGAGCACGACGCATCGCGGCACGACGCATCGCCGCACGACCCATCGTCACACGAACCGGCGCCGCATGAGGTGTCCGATCTTGGTTTCGGGCGTGTTGTAGCGCAACAAGCCCGCGGCCGTTTTCTTGGTCGCGATGGCGTGCCGACGAGTCGCAAGTACGGATTGGGCTCGCAGCGCGCGGAACGATTCTACCTCACCGCGCTCAACGCAGCGTGGCTTCCGTTTCTTGGCTGGATGATCGGCGCGATCCTTCTGCTCAATGGATTTTTCGCCCTCGCCTACCTCTCACTCAGCCCTTCCGCACTGCACGGCGTTGACGCGCTCGCGCTCGACGATCCGTTTCTGCGGGCACTGAGCTTCAGCGTCGCGACGTTCACCACCACGGGTACCGGTGCGATGAATGCCGTCGGTGCGACGGCCAACTGGCTGATGATTTTCGAGTCGATCTTTGGACCGTTCGTGATGGTTGCGTGTGGCGGCCTGATCATCGCGCGTCTGACACGTCCGAGGATGGAGCTTCGCTTCACCGAATCGGCGATCATCGCACCGTACGAAGGCGGACGCGCCTTGATGTTCCGCATGGTGAACACGCGGGCGAGTGATCTGAGCGACGTGACGGTGCGCGTCAATCTCATCTGGTTTGAAATGGTCGATGGCGTGCGCGAACGCAACTTTCATCAGCTGGAACTGGAACGCGATGCCGTCGAAATGTTCACCCTGCACTGGACGGTCGTGCATCCGATCACGGCGGAGAGCCCGCTCGCCGGGATGACACCGGAATCGCTCGCCGCAGCAGAAGCGGAGTT
>JBKJTE010000057.1:0-25640 GCA_046590495.1 Gemmatimonas sp.
CATAAAGGGCCAGCACCAACGGCCGACCAAGGGCGAGGCTCGACGACGGCCGCTGCGGGGTTGCGATTGATGGACGCCCGCTGTGGATCTCGTCGTCGAGCCTCGCCCTTGGTCGGCCGTTGGTGCTGGCCCTTTATGGCCGCTCAGACGGCACCGCGATTGCCGTGAGCCGCACGCGCATCTGGCAGGGGATCGACCCGGCCGTGAACTGGGGCCAAACGCGAGTGAGTCCGAGCGCTTCAGCGGCTGCGCGGCGCTCGCCTACTTCCCCTTGAATCGGGAAATCGCGCCCCGCGTAAACTCCGACAACACCATGCGGCCACTCATGCCCGCGCGCTCCGCCAACAGCTGATCCCACCCCTCGGTCCCGGCCCAGAACACACGCTTCAGCTCGGCCATCGCATCCGGGTTTGACGCCGCCAGCGTCTGCGCCAATGAGTCGAGACTCGGGTCCAGATCGCCGAGCCCCTCGAACAGGCGTGAGTACAGCCCGTGACGTTCGCACCAGGCACTGTCGCGCCAATCCGCGTCGACTGCCATCGCGCTGAACGCCGCGAGTCCGATCTTCTTTTCGATGACGGGGCCGACCACAAAGGGCCCGATTCCGATCGCCAATTCACTGAGCTTGGCCGACGCGCTTCGCACCGCGAAGCTGAAATCGCTCGCGGCGATCAGCCCCACCGCACCACCGGCTGCCTTCCCGTGGACACGGCTCAACACAAATTTCGGCGCGCGGATCATTGCCAGAATCACACCCGAAAACCCGCTGAAAAACTCCTGCCCCTGAGCGACACTTTCGATCGAGATCAGCTCATCGAATGACGCGCCGGCGCAGAACGGTCCCCCGCCGCCACTCCTGATCACGATCACTCGCACGGCGGAATCGTTGCCGAGTGCGGTGACGTCAGCGGCAAGACGCCGAAGCAGGACACCGGGGAGCGAATTGCCCTTGGGATGGTAGAACTCGAGTGTGCCGATGCCATCGGCGATCTGTACGCGGACGTCGCCGTCAGGCGAGGACACCGCGAGCGGAGCTGCAGCGTTAAGGGTCATGGTTGCATAAAGTAGCAGCGCGCCGAAGACTGGTCATCGGTCATCGCCTGACAGTCACCATTTGTCGTCGTCAATACGCACCCGGTAGATTCCACCCATGGAACAGACTCCCTCACCGTCGACGCTCCTGCCCGTCGACGAAGCTGCAATTGCGCAAGCGGCACTTGCCGAAACCACACGTGCTGAAACAGCACGTGTCGCCGCGTTCGACGCACGGATCGCCGCCGGTGAAAGCATCGAGCCGAAAGATTGGATGCCCGAGCGCTATCGCAAGCAGCTGACGCGCATGATGTCGCAGCACGCCCACTCCGAAGTCGTCGGTATGCTCCCCGAAGGCAACTGGATCACGCGCGCGCCGAGTCTGCGTCGCAAGATGTCGCTCATCGCCAAAGTGCAGGACGAAGCAGGGCACGGTCTCTACATCTACTGCGGCACCGAAACACTCGGCGTCGACAGACACGATCTCGTTGAAGCACTGCTCGACGGGCGCGCCAAGTATTCGAGCATCTTCAACTATCCGACGTTGAGTTGGGCCGACATGGGCGTGATCGGTTGGCTCGTTGACGGCGCGGCGATCGTGAATCAGACGGTGCTCGCGAAAGCGTCGTACGGCCCGTATGCGCGCGCAATGATTCGCATCTGCAAGGAAGAAAACTTTCACAAGCGTCAAGGCTACGAAATCTGCGCCACGCTCGCAAACGGAACGCCGGCGCAGAAAGCGATGGTGCAGGACGCGGTCAATCGTTTCTGGTGGCCCGCGCTGATGATGTTCGGGCCGAGCGATGCAAGTTCGCCGAATTCGGCCGAGCTGCTCAAGTGGCGCGTGAAGCGAAAGACCAACGACGAACTGCGTCAACGGTTTGTGAATCTCACGATCCCGCAAGCGATCGCGATCGGCCTGACGGTGCCCGATCCGGATCTCACGTACAACGAAGCGACCAAGGACTGGGTATTCGGCGAGATCGACTGGTCCGAGTTTTTCGAAGTGATTGCTGGTAACGGCCCGTGCAATCGCGAACGGCTTGAGGCGCGCAACAAGGCCCATGACGAAGGCGCGTGGGTGCGTGCCGCGGCAAACGCCCACGCCGAGAAGCACGCCGCGAAGTCAGCAACGGTGGCCGCTTGATGTCGAACGCGATGACGACCGACAAGTGGCCACTGTGGGAGGTGTTCACGCAGGGTGCGCACGGTGAGCCGTTCGAACACGCCGGCAGTGTGCACGCGCCGGATGCGGAACTGGCGCTGCAGAACGCGCGCGATGTGTACGCACGGCGCGGCGAAGCGGTGAATTTGTGGGTGGTTCCGTCGACGGCAATCACGGCGTCTGCACCGTCTGATGCCGGCCCGTTCTTCGATCCCGGCAACGACAAAGCGTATCGTCATCCGCAGTTTTACATGGCGCCGCGCGGAGTACGCATCTTTTGACAACGCCACCGTCGACCCCGACGTCAAACGTCGCGGCGCCGCGAACAGCGCCGGTCGAGAATCCACTGTTCGAGTATCTGTTGCGACTCGGCGACGATCGATTGGTGCTCGGTCATCGGTTGTCGGAGTGGTGCGGACACGGCCCGATTCTCGAAGAAGACATCGCGCTCTCGAACATCGCACTCGATCTCGTCGGCCATTCGGCAAGTCTGCTCAAGCTCGCAGGGGAAGTCGAAGCGAAAGGGCGCGATGAAGACGCGCTCGCCTATTTTCGCGAAGGCGTCGACTATCGCAACGCACTGATCGTCGAATTGCCAAAGGGCGATTTCGGCTTCACGATCGTCCGTCAGTTTCTGTTCGATGCGTACAGTGTGCTGGTGTGGGACGCACTCTCGCATGCAAAACACGACACCCTCGCCGCGATCGCAGCCAAGTCGCTGAAAGAAGACAAGTATCATCTCCGCCATAGCAGCGAGTGGGTGGTGCGGCTCGGCGATGGCACCGACGAATCGCACGCGCGCGTGCAGACGTCGCTGAACGAACTGTGGCGCTACACAGCCGAACTGTTCGATCGCGACGCGGTCGACGTGGCCGTTGCCGAGTCGCACGGCATCGTCGTCGACCATGACGCCATCAAGTCACGCTGGTCGACGATGGTCGCCGAAGTCCTGGAGCGTGCCACGCTGACGCTGCCGACAGATACCTCGACGCGTCGCGGCGGGCGCCGCGGTCGTCACACGGAGTTTCTGGGTCACATGCTCGCCGAAATGCAGATTGTTGCGCGATCGCATCCGGGCGCCACGTGGTAAGCAGCGCGACGTGCAACGTTGTTGCAGCCCAGTTGGTCGCGGCACGACCGGGAGGATGATGCTGCACTCACGCGAAGATGTGATGACGGTGCTCACTACCGTCATGGATCCCGAAGTGCCAGTGATCAGCGTCGTTGACTTGGGCATCATTCGCGATGCGTCGGTGGAGCGCGACGACTCACACACGCTGGTGCGTGTGACCGTAACACCGACGTACTCCGGGTGCCCGGCCATGCGCGAGATCGAGGCGGACATCCGTTCTGCACTCGTCGGGGCAGGCGCGACCGAAGTGGTGGTCGACACGGTGTATGCGCCGGCGTGGACGACGGACTGGATCGGCGCCGAGGCGCGCGAGAAGCTGCGTGCCTACGGAATCGCGCCACCCGGCAAGGCCGAACCGGCGGGCCTGATCACGCTCACCCGTCGACGGGCGCCTGCAACGTGTCCGTTTTGCGGGTCCGCAGACACGCGGCTGCAGAGTGAATTTGGGAGCACGGCGTGCAAGGCGATTCACGTCTGTAACAGCTGTCGGCAACCGTTCGACGAGTTCAAAGCGTTTTGAGGCAACGAACAACGCGAATTAAGGCGCGCTGACACCAAGGCGATGAACGCCTACGCCGCCCCCAACGCCGCGAGAAAATACGCGGCCACATCGACCTGTAGCGCCTCGGTCGCACCTGCCGGGAACCACACTAATTCCGAGTCACATGTCACGTCCTCCGCGTTGGCGGTGACGACGCGAATCGTGCGTGTAAAGCGGTCTACGATCCAGTACTCCGCGACGCCGATCCGGAGATAGAACGCGCGCTTTTGCTCGTTGTCGCGCCGCTGCGTTGTCCGTGACGAAATTTCGACCACCAGCGATGGTATTGGCATCTCCGCCCAGGTTTTCGGACGCGTTGGAGTGGCTGGACGCACCATCATGTCCGGCTCGACTTCAGAGCCCAGTTGGCGCACCACCGAACGCGGGAAGACCAAGTTCCCGATACGCTGCGCTTTCACGTACGGGTACAGGAGGTGGAGCAGTTCAGTGGCCAGGGCCTCATGCGCAGGCGACGGTGCCGGCGTCACAAACAGCTCCCCATCCACGAGCTCGTACTTGTTGCCGTCGTCGGGCAACCGATCCAGCTCTGCGAGCGTCCACGAATGCGTGGTCTGGGCCATAAGCATAGTCCGTCTGTCCTCGGCGAGAGCGGTCCGCAGCGCATGAGGCGAATATGCACGCCGCCGCCAAAGAGTCTGTCACCAAAAGTGCTCGCCCAGTGTTATATCGTTGCCTGCTACAGGAGCCTACGCTCGGCACGTGCGCCGAGTCAAGATTGTGGCAGGTAGAGACCGTCACCCAGAGGATTGCGATGGCCCGATCGATGATTTGTCGGAGCGTAATTTCCGTCAGCGGTTCGTTGATCTTTGCGCTGGCGGCAACGGCGAGCGCGCAAACGACGGCTACGAAAGTACCCGTGTACACACCGGGGCAGCTGACGGCGGACCAGCAGCTCGCGCGCGAGATCTTCAAGGAATTGGTGGAGATCAACACCAGCGTGACGACCGGGAACATCACCAACGGCGCGATCGCGATGGCCAAGCGATTCCGTGCCGCCGGCATCCCCGATTCGGACATCTTTGTCGGCGGTCCCCGCCCCGAACGGCACAATGTGGTCGCACGCTTTCGGGGAAAGAATCCAGCCGGACGCAAGCCGGTTTTGCTGCTCGCACATCTGGACGTCGTCGAAGCACTCAAAGCCGACTGGTCACCTGAATTCGATCCCTTCAAGTTCACTGAGAAAGACGGGTACTACTACGCGCGCGGCATCCTGGACGACAAAGCGATGGCGTCGATTTTCGTTGCGAATCTGCTGCGAATGAAGAAGGACGGATACGTTCCCGATCGCGACATCATCATCGCGCTCACCTCCGACGAAGAGAGTGGACCGTTCAACGGCGTCGACTGGCTCGTCACGAATCATCGGAATCTCGTCGACGCAGGGATCGTGATCAACGAGGGTGGCGACGGGATGCTGCGCGATGGCAAACCGCTGGCGAATTACATCGAACTCGCGCAGAAAATCACGACCAACTACACGCTGCACGTCACCAACCGCGGTGGACACTCATCGGTGCCGCGCTCCGACAACGCCATCACCGCACTCGCCGACGCGCTCGCCAAAGTGGGACGCTACCGGTTTCCCACGCAGGTGAGTGACGTAACGCGCGCGTTCTTCACGCAGACGGCGCGTGTGGAAAAGCCGGCGATGGCGCGGGCGATGCGCGCCCTCGTTGCGAATCCGAAGGACAAGGCTGCGTTGGCAACACTCACCGCGGAGCCCGAGTACAACACCGTTCTCCGCACCACCTGCGTCGCCACGATGCTGTCAGGCGGACATGCGACCAATGCACTGCCACAGCTGGCCGAAGCCAACGTCAACTGCCGCATCTATCCGACGGAGACGGCAGAATCGGTGCGCGCGGCACTGCAACGCGTGGTCGGCGATACGACGGTGAAAGTACTGATCAAGACGCAGCGCCCTTCTTCACCGCCTGCCGCGATGCGCCCCGAGATCATTTCGGCGGTGACGCGCGCAACGAAGGAAATTTTTGGTGAAATTCCGGTCATCCCCACGATGCTCGCGGGAGCCACCGACTCACGATTCTTCCGCACCATTGGCGTCGATGCCTACGGTGTGTCCGGACTCTTCATGGACCCGCTCACCGACGCCCGTGCGCACGGACGTGACGAGCGGATGCGAATTCAGTCGTACTATGAGGGGCAGGAGTTTCTGTACCGGCTCACCAAACTGCTGGCAACGAACCCGACGCCGGTTCCGTAGACGTTTGAGCGGGTTGGTGTATCAGTCGTGGCGGGGCACCTTCATCTCGTGATCCGGTAGCGCATGTCAGGACGTTCACGCTCCAACAAGCAACGCACGAACAACCTCGTCGCCTTGGGCTCCGCTGCGGTGCTCGCCGTTTACTCGGCGGGCTTCATACGGACGCGCGCGGCCGCAGCGCGGTTTTCGGAAGAGGGAGCGGCCCGTCGGCCGTCCGATCTCAGCGTCGTGAATAGCGCACCTGCAGCGGTGCCGATTGTGGGTGCTCCGCGTGCGCCAATAGGCGAGAGCCGTGCGGGGGTCGGTGTTATCGACAACACCACCGCGGCACCGATTCAGCTCGCGGGCGCTGCACGCGCCATTACGGGTGTCGGTACAGGTGCCGGTCCGAATGCCGGGGCACCGGCCAAGGCGCGCAAAGACTCGACCTTGGAAGCACTTCCAAAGGCAACCCTGATCGAGGCGCCCGTTGCTCAGGCAGTTTTGCCTTCGAGTGCAGCGTCCAGCGCCGCTGTGGTTACGCCGACGGCTGCGGTGGCAGCTGCTGCGCCCACCGCACCGACTCCGGCTGTACCAGCGCCGGCCGCCCCTCGCACGGATAGCGTTGTGCAGCGCGCCGCAACCGTTGCCGAAGCGCCGGCGGCGGCGAAAGAAAAAGTGGGCTACACCGACGGTATCTTTTATGGCTGGGGGACGTCGCGTCACGGCGACATTCAGGCGGAAGTCGAGATCAAGAATGGTCGCATCGTGTCGGCGTCGATTGCGCAGTGCCTGACCCGCTACTCGTGCTCGTGGATCGCGGCGTTGCCAGCGCAGGTGCTATCCCGGCAGAGCGCCGACGTTGACTACGTCTCCGGCGCAACGCAAAGCACCAACGCCTACTACTACGCTGTCGTTGACGCCCTGCTCAAGGCGAAGTGAACGACACGTACGTCCGCACGATGTCATTGATGGGAACCGTGGTCACGATGCAGGTGGTCGGACATGGCGCGACACCCGGACAGCAGCGCGAACGTGTCGATGCCATAACACGCGCGTTCGGATGGTTTCATCATGTCGAGGCGGTCTGCTCGCGCTTCGATGCAGCGAGCGAACTGCGCAACCTTTCGTCGCACGTGGGTGAACCGGTCGTTGCAAGTCCGCTGCTATACCACGCGCTGGAGTTTGCACTCGCGGTCGCCGCGGAGAGCGACGGGGCATTCGATCCGACCGTCGGACGCCGCATGGAGCTACTCGGCTTCAACCATGAATACCGGTCAGGCGTTGAGATCGACACGAGCGACGCATTGACAGCGGTGAGCTATCGCGACGTCACGCTCGACGTTGATTCGCACACTGTCACGCTTACGCGGCCGCTCCTGCTCGACCTGGGCGCCGTTGCGAAGGGACTGGCAATCGATATGGCGGTGCGCGAGTTGCAGCCATTCGAAGACTTTGCGATCGATGCTGGTGGCGATCTGTATCTCGGCGGAGTCAACACGCGCGATGAGCCGTGGAGCGTCGGCATTCGTCATCCGCGCGACGTGACGGCAATGATTGAGAACCTGCGCGTCTCGAACGTTGCCGTGTGCACCTCGGGCGACTACGAGCGCCGCTCACTCAATGCGACGCCGGTCACTGCACGCTCCAACAGTCATCACCTGCTCGACGCGCGCGAAGGCGCGTCGGCTGAATTGTTTGCAAGTGTCACCGTCATCGCGCAATCGGCGATGGTGGCGGATGCGCTCGCAACAGCTGCCTTTGCTCTCGGACCGGCCGCTGGCGTTGCGCTGCTCGAGCGCCACGGTGTCGATGCGCTGCTGGTGACGCCGTCTCTCGAGCGGTTCACCGTTGGTCAGGCGCATCATGTCTGAAACGGGTGGGCCGACGCGGAGCGATACCGAGTTGTTGCGCCGATTCTTTCGTACGCCGAAGGGGCTGCTGACGATCGTTCTACCGGTGCTCATCATCGCCGCGACTTTGGGAGGGAGTGCGTCGCTCATCTTCCCGCGCGTTGTCGTTGCCGCACTCGTGGCTATGGCGGTTGATGCACCGATTCTGCGCTGGCGAGAGAAGCGATGGGAACTGCCGAGTGGCGCGCTGCTGACCGGATTGCTGGTGGCCATGGTGCTCACGCCTCACGAGCCGATCCTTGCGGTCGCCGTCACGTCCGTCGTTGGTGTGTTGAGCAAGTACCTCATCCGCACGCGTTCGGCGAATGTGTTCAACCCGGCTGCACTCGCCCTGGTCGCGACCTTCTATGTTTTTGATACCGGACAGAGTTGGTGGGGTGCGCTTCCTGAGTTGCCGTTGATTGCAGTGGCGCTGCTCGCCGCGACTGGCATCTTCATCACGGATCGCGTCAACAAGATGCCGGTGGTGATCGCATTCCTCGGCGTGTACTTCCTGCTCGGCACAATCGTTGCTTTTTCCGGGAACGCGGCGGGCGTGGCCGAGTTGTACCGGGCGCCGGATCTGCACGCGGCGCTCTTCTTTGCGTTCTTCATGGTGACCGACCCGCCGACATCGCCGCCAAAGCATCGCGATCAGATCCTGTACGGTACCATCGTTGCTGTGGTCAGCTTTGCAGTGTTCGAGTTTGTTGGCGCGGCGTACTTTCTGCTGGCCGGATTGCTGGTGGCGAATGTGTGGGAGGCGTGGCGTCGCGCACGGGCGCATGCTCACAAGACCAGGCGGTCGGCAACGATGACGAATCAACCCCTGAACGCGGCGGAATCGTAATGGCTCACTACGACGTGATCGTGATCGGGCTTGGTGCCGCGGGCGCAGCGACCACGTATCAGCTGGCCAAGAAGGGTTCGAGCGTGTTGGGCATCGATCGGTTTGATCCGCCGCACGCGCGCGGATCGACGCACGGCGACACGCGCATTACCCGTCTCGCGATCGGTGAAGGTGCGCAGTATTCGCCACTGGCGATCCGCTCGCACGAAATCTGGCGTGAGCTTGAAGCGCAGACCGGCGCGAAGCTGATGACACAATGCGGCGCGCTCTACATCGCACCCGTCAACGATGATTCTGCAGTGCACGGCCGTACGGGATTTCTGACAAGGACGCAGGAGTCGGCGGAGCGCTACGATATCCCTTACATGCTGCTCGACGCGGAAACGGTGCGTGCTCAGTTTCCCGTGTTCAACATCCAATCGACCGAACGCGCGCTATTTGAACCGTCGGGTGGATTCGTGCGTCCGGAAACGTGCGTGCGGCAGCAGTTGGCGCTGGCCGCGTTCTTCGGCGCAGAGATTCACCGCCACGAAACGTTCGAGCGTTACGAGATTGAGAGCAGTGGTACGGTCAAGGTGACGACGAACGCCGGCAGCTACACCGCGCGCAAACTCGTCCTCTCGATGGGATCGTGGATTGGTGCCGCGATGCCGACTGAATTGACACCGCTGTTCACTGTTGTCCGACAATTGCTCTGTTGGTTTGATGTTCCGGGTGACATCTCGCTCTTTACGCCGGAACGTTGTCCTGTTCACATCTGGGCGTTGGAGGGAAATCATGACATCTATGGTTTCCCTGCCGTCGACGGCGCGCGCGGTGGCGTGAAGATTTCCGATGAGCAGTTCGCGGAGACGACAACAGCGGACAGTGTACGTCGCGAAGTGTCGGAAGCGGAGACAGCGGCGTTGTATGAGAACCATGTGTCACGCTGCTTTCCCGATGTCTCGGGCGCTGTCGTGCGTACGGCGACGTGCCTTTACACAGTGACTTCCAATTTCGACTTTATCATTGACACGCTGCCTGGGCAGGCGCAGGTGATGGTCGTGTCGCCATGCTCGGGGCACGGCTTCAAACATTCCGCGGCGATCGGTGAGTCGGTTGCATCGATGATGCGCGATGAAGTGCCGCGCGTGTCACTGGACGCTTTTCGCGGACCTTGGGTCAGCGAGTGATTGGCGCAGTGCTGCCACGAGAATAGCGGACGTCTGTTGAATTGCGAGTGGATAGTCGCGCACGCTGATTGATACGCCACGATTGTCTTTGTCGCTTTCCACAACAAGCGCCGGCAACACGTTGGTGACGTCGTTCGGAAACGTACCGTACAGGTAGGGACGCGCGTCAGGATACCGACTCGCTGCCCATTCCGCGTAGCGTTGAATCGTCGCGCTCAATCGTTCGATGTAGGCCGCGAAGTCGGGGCATTCCGACATGGACGTCGGGAATCGCAGGAACGCCTGCCTTGAGCGTGACAGCAGGTCACGCGCGACTGCAATGAACGGTTGTTCGCGCATCAGGCTGGCGGTCGATGCTGACGCATTGTCGATCGCCTTGTCAATGGGCTGATGAAGCGCACCCTCGAGCGCCTGCCGGGCATTGGTGAGGTAGCGCGACTCTTCCCGAAGGGCTTCGAGAATCGTGATAATGCCGGCCATCTCGAGTCGGGGGCCAAGTGCGAGCGTGATGGCTTCGCTGTACTGCGCACGCACTTCGTCGATCGTGGGGGTGAACGGATCTTCGCCACCCTGCAGGGGCGTGGTCGCTTCCTGTGCGTAGATGTACTCGGACACGAACCGCGCATGCACCAGATCTTCCTGCACTTCTTTGGCGCTCGACTTGTAATACTCCGTCTGCTCGACCGATTCCGATGGGTGCAGGCTGCCGACATGAAAGACCAACGCAAGCTTCTGCATCAGATTCGCGGCAAGCAACTGCGTTGCCCGGTCGTGTGTGCTGACGTTGGGAACGATCTCGTATTCGGCGCGCGGTTCTTCGCGCTTCTCTCCGCCAATTGGCCAAGTGCGATCGTTGAGCCGTTGGTGAATGAGCGCGATGTAGTTCGCCAGCCCCTTCTTCAGCTCATCGTCGGTGCCGCGCTCACACAGTTCAAAAAGCGAACGGCCTGTCTCCTGGACGAGGTCGAAAGGTTGATAGCGATTGAGCAGTGACGCATCGGACACGGGGATGAGAGGTGTCCAGATGAAGGGCGCGATTACGGTCCGTCCGAGCGATTCATCGTCAGCCGCGAGCTTGAGGTCTGACCTGCATTTTTCGGAGCTGGCGAAACTCTGCGAAAAGATCGCGACAAACAGATCGGCGCCTTCGTAGACGGAGTCGTCCTTCTCGGAGATCAACGAAATGATCTCTGTCGGATTTCGCGGCAACATCGCGCGCAGCGTGTTGGCGAATCGTGTGAAAGGACGGCCGCGATCGCCGGGAGCGACAGAGAGCTGCACGGTAATGCGCGTGACGTTTGCCGCAAATATGTCTTCGTCGAACACACGGCCACCCTCCGGCAGACAGGCGCGGATCGACTCTTCGACGACTGACACGAACTGCAATGTTACTTCCTGACTGTGTCTGTGATCGCGCCACGCAGACACGATCGCTTGATCTTCCGCATCCAGCGTCACATTCACACGATGCGTCATCTCGCTCGAGTCGAACTGAAGATCGATCGACGCGTAATACTTGCCGACTTCCTTCAACCGGCAGTTGCGCTCCTGCAACTCGAGCAGCATTCGGAACCAGAGCGTTTGAGCGTCGCCCGCGCCCTCAGTGCGAAACTGATGATACCGCACTTTAGCGGCTCCCGGCGCTCGCTGGATGCCCGCCACTTCGGGTACGACCAGCCACTTACCATCCTTGGTAGCATGCTGAAAGCCGATGCCCAGTCGCACAAATTCATTGGCCACCAGTTCATCCACTTCGCCTTCTTTCGTGGACGAGGCTGTGACAAACACGAACGGCTTCTGGCTTTCGGGGCTGGTGAGCTTCGCAACGATCGCGCTCACACGTTCGTCGAACATGTGTCGTTCGACCGAGCGATACGGTCGTTGCGTGACGTCAACCTGCGGCCAATCCAGGGGTCGAATCGTTCCACGAAGCCCGGCGATGTGCTCAGCTCGTACTGTCGCCCAATCGGTCTCGCGTGGGCCTTCGTACAGGGCTGTGAGTGCCTCCAGCAGCACCGAGTGCGGAGCCACGATCAGACTTGCGATCGTCGCCCTCCAGGCGCCCTCGATACGATCGAATTGGTCAACCGCGTTGAACGCCAGCTGTTCGCGCCACGCGATCTGCGCCATCAGTTGCGAACGCAGCGTCTCGATGCTGGCACGATCGGCGGTATTCACAAAGGACACGTGTACCGGCTGATCGAGTGATTCGGCCCATCGGTCGCGCATCACCCCTGCCAGTCGAACGAACGATTCGATGCCGCCACCACCGACCGATACCCGCGCCAGAAACAGCTGCGGTTGCATTGGATTGGACGCAAGCCACGACCGCACCGGTGTGATCCATGGATCCGGCATCGCGGGCGAGTCTGCCGGATCCACCACAATCACGGCCGCCGCGTACTCTGCGGACAGCGCGCCCAGCCACACTGGTTCATCGGGCACTTGCCAGAACACCAACTCCCTCGTGACACCATCGTCGTCAACCGGCGCTCGCCAGCTCTGCGGAGTAGGAGGAGTATCGCCTCGCGACTGGCCCGTCAGCTCCGCAAACAGTGCGGCCTTCGCCGCCGAGTTCGCGCCAACAATCAGCACCTTTGCAACGCGATAGCGGTCGACCGCAGCACCACTGCCGTCGTCCGCGGGCGGTACCGCCGACGACCCGCTTTCCTCGCTGCCCGTCGTTGCTTCGATGCGGTACACGGCACCGTTCATGGTGCGCAGCTTGAGACTTCCCACGTACGCCGGTATGGCCGCGGTGCTGCCCACGCGAGCCTGTGCAATCGACGTCTCATCACCGCTCGGACCGGTCCACTCGAGTTGCACCAGTCGCAGCTCATCATCGGGCACGACGATCGTTCCGCTTCCGGTGGTGCCCAGCGCGACGAATTCGAGGCCAACCTCGAGCAATCGCACACCAAGCGTGACGATCGTGGTACCACCCGACGGCGCGAGCCACTGCGGTGCGGGTGGCAATTGCATCCGATCATGCTGCCCTGCCATCCGCGCCTGCGCGCCGATCCGCAGGTACGCGCCGGTGGCGAGCAATCGCGCTGCATCGGGAACATGCGCGCCCACCGCAAACCGCTGCAACGCGCGATCAGCCCACCGTGCGATATCGTTGGCGCGATGCGGCGCATCAATCATCGTCTTCACGGCCCGTTGCAGCAGTGTTTCAACTTCACTTGCGTCCCCGGGTGCATCACGCAACCCACGCCAGAGAATTTCTTCCTCCACCTGCAACGTGTGTGGTGCGCCGGCGTGGACTTCGGCGATCACATTACGTGCAGCGTCCAGCAGTTGGGATGCCTTGAGCATGTCGCGCAGCACTTCAGCAACGTCGGCGTTGAGTGTCACCGCAAGCGCATTTCGCGTCGCCACAAGATTGCTGAACCAGAAGTCGCTTTCGACACCGGCGTCGCGCCCAGGCAGCAGGCGATAGCGAAGTGCGCGCAACAGCGCGGGTGAGATACTCACCGCGATCGACGTGAACATTGCCAGACGGACAACGTCTTCGGAGCGATCGCGCGCCATGTTGATGATGCGCTCTGTCCGTTCGCGATTCATGTCATCACCGCACAATGTGTCCGGGGCCGATTGCGCGGCGCACGTCGCCCGCCGTCATGCGATGATCCCAGTGAATGTGCGTGATCGCTCGCACCAGCTCAGGATGCCACCGTTCCTCCCCGAACGGCACGAGTGCGATGACGGGACAGCCGACACCGCGGGCGCGACGCGCAAGTGTGATCCACTCGCGTACGGGCGTGCGCCCTGTCGTCCGCAAGTTTCCGCCGATCCCCAAGTCAGAGACAATCACCACCGGCGTACCACGCGCTGGCGGACGCCAGGATTCGAGCGCGCCCGACATCGTGGTGACCTCGCGGAGTGGCGCGCCTGAACACCAGAGTACCTGCGTGCGTGGAGAGCCGACAACGCGTTCGATCATGTCAACCACAGTTGCGACATCCTGCGCGTAGGGCTCCATCCCGCCCCATCGATCGACCAGCAGCTGCACCCCGCGACGCAGCGTTGCCATCGGACGCCGTGGCATTTCGCGAACCGGCTCCAGGCGGCTCAACATTTCGACCAGTTTGCGAATTGCGATCGGCCCATCTGCGCTCCGCATCGATACGGACGCCGCAAGAATTGAGCGCGCACGTCCAATCGCAAAGATCGGCGCGACGGGAATCGGCGTCGTCTCACCATCGTCCTTGAGTGGCAACACGGACTCGAGCCACGCAGGGGGGGCGTCGGAACCGGCCGTGCTTTCGAGTGTCGTGATCGTTGGCCGGCCTTCGCCGCGCGGCCGTGCGGCGGCGCGCAGCTCTTCGGTCACTGAACGCGTGCGTTCTGGCGAGGGCAGCGGAGTCCGCAACGGCGGCGTCAGTCGCGTATCACCGGTAATCCCCAGGCGCTGAGTGCTTTCTCCGGTGACTACGCGTTGCAGCGCCACCCGCTCGATGTTGAGCAGTGCGAGAATTTCTGCCGTCGCCGCGCCATCCGGCGCAAGTTCAACGACGGCGTGCAACACATCGGCCGCGGACACGGAGCCACCGCGCGTGACATTGAGGCCGCTTTCGATGCGGCTTCCGCCCCGCTTCTTCACACGCCGTCGCCAGTGGCCGCGTCAGCGTCAACGTTCGGTGCGACGTCGAAGCGCTCGTCATGCTTCCAGAGTGCGAGTTCTGCAACCTGCTTCCACACCGCCGCGGGCGCACCGGTGCCCGCAAGTTCCGCACATGCCCACACGGTATCCAGATACTCCGCCGTACTCGGCTCCCGTCGTGCGTTCCGCTTCGCATGCTCGGCTGCGCTGACAAACCATCCCGCGATTTCGGCGTGCAGCGCCGCATGCGTATCGCCGTAGTGCAGCGCCGCGATTCGCGTCAGTTGCGAGATCTTGCCGGGGCCTGTGATTTCATCGAGTGACAACACCACGCACCGTCGATAGAACGCTGGCGGCAGTTCGCGTTCACCATTCGTCGTGATGATCAGCAGCACCTGTCCCCGCTTTGTGATTTCCGACTGCAGGCCACGCACGGCGAACGAGCCGCGATCCAGCGGCTCCAGCAGATCATTGGGCACATCGGGTTCTGCCTTGTCGATTTCGTCGAGAAGGACCACGACATCGTCCGTGTCCACGGCCTCCGGCTGACGACTGGGCGCAGGAAAGAGTGCGCCGAGTGCCGCGACTTCCTTGGCGGAGCCACCGCGACGCGCCGCACTCTCGCGATCGAATGCCCACCAGAGCACCCCTGGGTCGATGTAGGCAAAATCGGGGAGCAGCGTGCGATCCTTTACCTGCGCATCGTTCAACCGTTGCAGTGCGTCGACGCGGTAGAGCAAGTCTTCGGCGGCAGTGCGCGATGTCACGACCTGCTTGAGGTAGCGCCAGTTCTTCACCCAGGCGACATAACGCGCGAGTGTAGACTTTCCCGATCCCGGGGGTCCCGAAATGAGCAACGGGCGCTTGGCCGCGAGCGCAACATTCACCGCAAGCACAATGCGATCGGTGTGCAGATAGACGGGCGCGCCCTCGTCCGACGTCCTCCGACTCACGGGCTTCGACTTGGCACCCCGCGGCGTGGCGCGCGTTACGGGTGTGGCCGGCGGATCGAAATGCATGCGCGTGAACTGCATCGGGGGTCAGCCTCCACCATGTTTAGCAGGATTCTTCGGACGTCGATTGTCCACGTTCATTTCAGCTTCGATCCAGGCGTCATACGCCGCTGTTTCATTCGCGCTTTCGAGTGCCGGCTCAAGAAAGCGCACCCCGGCCGGCAACCGATCGTCCGGCCGACCTCTGCCCGCATCGTAGATGAAAGTCATCGTCGGATACCAGATGCGGAGCTTTGTCAGTTCGGTTGCAGTCAACAGACTCGGCACGAAGACAAACCAATCACGGCCGTTCCGTTCGAGCTGCTTGTCCACGATTCCTTCCGCGGCGCTTCGGAGTGCCGGCGATGACTCGCGCGCGATTCCTCGCAGCGTCGTACGGATATGTTCGACCAGATCGCCCTTGTTGGTAGGCGTGACTACCTCGTAGCGCGCGCGGCTGGTGAGCGGATGCGCCCGCCGCACGTACGACTCGGCCGTGAATTCGCCGAGGTACTCGCCATTCAACGCGAAATCACGCGACGTCTCGCCGGCGAGTGCACCTGTCGCCAGCGGTGCGGCGGCGGCAGGATCAACCCAGAGTGGCGAGAGCATTTCGTAGAACGCCATCACGTCATCAGCTTCGATGGCAAAAACATCGTCCAGCACATCCATCGCCTTGGCGAGATTGCGCTCGCGCAACAGCCGCCTCGCCAACCCGCGTGCAAACCCCTGTTGTACGGAAGGCGCCCCAATCCAATCCGCACGCTCGAGATGGCGTTTGCTGGCGTGCTTCAGCCCGTCGATCGGAGCAAATGCCAACTGCGCCGCGATCGCCGTGACAAGATCGTCAAATGGTGTGCGCGTCGAGACCGCCGGATCGATGTCCTTGCGTGCGCGCGCAACGAGTCCCGCAATGTCCTGACCGTCGACCCACTCGTGCTGAATCGTGTCGAATCGAAGTGGCTTCCACCTCCCCGCATTCAACGGTGCGCCGTCTGCACCTGGCATGATGACCGGGAGCAGACGAAAGCCAGGGTCGAGGGCGCGGCGATGACAGAGAATCATCGATTCCTTGTGCACCCAATCCGAGGTGTTGATCGCGCGGTTGGACAACAGGATAATCGCGGCCTGGCATTCGGCGAGCATGCCATGGATGCGCAGCCACCAATCATCGGCTCCCGAAATTTCGCCTTTGTCCCAGAGCACATCGAAGCCATCGCTACCGTCACCGAGCTGCGCGACAATCCGGGCCAACCGATCCACGTCGTCGGCATTGGTCTTGTCCGTGCTGTGGCTGATGAAGACGGGGAGCTTCGACATTCGCCAACCTACGAGCCTTTCGCAGCTGGTCAATCACAAGTCAGTCCCAATTCGAGTGACGACCGGGCATTCGAGGGGTGGCGCGCCCCGATTTGAGCCACCACGTTGCGAGTGCGACTCAGCCCTGCTGGGCGTGGACGGCCTTCCGCATTGCACACCAACCCCCGCGAGCATACTCGAGCATGCGCTCCTTCCGGATCAATTCCGCTCTCTTTTCCGTCTTCGCGTTGGCGGTTGTCGGACTCGGCGCGCCGCGATTCGCGTTCGCCCAGGGCGCACCGCCGAGCAACCCGACCGCAGCGCTGCTCGTCGAGCTCATCCGCGTCAACACCAGCAACCCGCCCGGCAACGAAGAGCAACTCGCCAATCTGCTGGCGCCGAAATTCAAAGCACTCGGCTTCGAGATCACCATCATCCCGACGCCGCAGGCCGGCAAAGCGCACTTCATCGCACGACTGCGTGGCGACGGGTCAAAGAAGCCACTACTGATTGCAGCGCACGCCGATGTCGTAGGTGTTGAGCGTGAGAAGTGGACGGTCGATCCGTTCGCCGGTGTGATCAAGGACGGCAGTGTCTACGGGCGTGGTGCAATCGACTTCAAGGGCGGGCTGGCTGTCTTTGCACGCGCAGCCATGATGCTCGCCGAGCAGAAGATTCCGCTTTCGCGCGACGTGATTTTCATGGCCGAAGCGGACGAGGAAGGCGCCCCGTTCAATACGGTGTGGTTGTCGAAGGATCACTTTGACAAGATCGACGCCGAGTTTGCGCTGAACGAAGGCGGATGGATCATCAAGGACGCGAAAGACAAGGTGCAGTACGTGAGCATCTCGACGGCAGACAAGTCGTCGCTGCAACTCGTGATGACGGCACGTGGCACGTCGACGCACAGTTCGATGCCGCGCCCCGACCAGGCGATCTTCACATTGTCGAAGGCGATGGCCAAACTCGCCGACTATGAGACCGCAGTGCAGCTGACGACCAGCACGAAGCAATTCTTTTCGACGCTGGCCCTGACGAGTGAGCCACCGATGTCACAGTATTTTCGTGATCTGGTGGGTGGCACGAAGGCCAAACAGCATGCCGCCGACAAGGCGATCAGCAAGGATCCGTTGCTGCATGCCATCATGCGCAATACGATTGCCCCGGTGCTGATGAATGCCGGCTTTCGCAGCAACGTCATTCCGGGCTCTGCGGAAGCGACGATCAACGTACGGACCATTCCCGGCACATCCGCCGAGTCGATCATTGCCGAGCTGACGCGGGTCGTGAACGATCCGCGGGTGGAGATCAAGCAGGCATCGTCACCCGCGACTGCCGCGGCCGGTACGGCGAATGCGAATGTGATGCCCAAGATTCTCGAGTCACCCACCAACACCGAGCTGTATCGGGCGCTCGAGCGCGAAGCGAAAGCGCAATTTTCCGGCGTGCGCGTCACGCCGTATCTCTTTCAGGCCGGCACCGACGCGGCGGCGTGGCGCAGTCGCGACATTCCGGTGTACGGCATTTATCCGTATGCAATCACGGCCGACGAACTCACGCGCATGCACGGCAACGATGAGCGCGTGAGCGTCGAATCACTGAAACAAGGCACCGAGATGATTTTCCGTACGCTGGTCAGTGTTGCCGGAAAGCACTGACCAGCGACACGATGGCAGTGCGTTGTTCAGAACTCGAGCGCCTTCAGGTACGCCGCGTTGTCACGCGCTGACGCGAGTTCGTCCTTCGGTCCTTCCTGCTCGACGAAGCATGGTTTCTTCGCCAGATCGGGAATGCTCGCGAGTAGCTGTTTGAGGTCCACGGTTCCTTTGCCAAGCTCGGTGTCGGCGGACTTGTCGGCGACGACGTCCTTGAGATGGAAGCTCCAATAGCGATTGCGATACTTGGTGAGATACTGCATCGGATCGCCGCCGCCCATCGTCATGTTGCCGACATCGAGTTGCAGTCGCACGTACTTCGGATCGAGTCGTTCGATGAACATGTCGTAGGGCACCTGCCCTTCGATCGGCTTCATGTGATCCGGCTCGTTGTGAAACGCAAGCCAGATCCCGGCCTTGCGGGCATCTTGGCCGGCGCGATTGAAACGATCGGCCCAGATACGCCACACCTCGAGCGACTTTCGCGATTCAGACGGCAACCCGGGCGCGATGAGATACTGGTGCCCCAGCTGCTTGGCCGTCGAAAGACTCGTCTCCCAGTCGTTCAGCAGAATGGATGGATCGATATGCGCTGAGGGCGCCTTCAATCCTTCTTTTGCCAGCGAGTCTTTCACCTGCTTGGTGGTGCGAGCAAAGTTCTTGAACGACCAGAGCAGCTCGACATCCGTAAAGCCAGCGGCACGAACGGCGGCCAGCGTGCGCTCCGGATCTGCGCGCATCGCCTTTCGCACCGAGTAAAGCTCGAGACCGATGCGCGAAAGATGCGTGCGCGACCCGTCGATGCTTGAAAGCGCTGACGCGCCAAGTCCGTTGCGAGCGCCAACGAACGACGCTGCCGCAAGTCCACCAACGCTCTGCAAAAAAGTACGACGTCGCATTGTGACCTCGTCGAAGTCTGGTTCAGTGAACGGACACGAACAGGCACGTGCCTAGAACGTGCCGCCAAGCAGGACAGCGTTGGCGAAAATTGGCAGCAGTCCATGAAACATGTCGCGATAGACGGGGTCGTGCGCGAAAGCGATCACGCGTCCACGACCGACGCGCTCCGTCCAGAGGTATGGCGACAGCGCAAGTTTGTTCGACGCTTCGGGCCAGAAGTAGCCGGCGAGACGCACACGATCGGCTGATGCAAAGCGAATCACCGCTTCTCCGGCGGCGAGATCCTTGGGTACGGTGAACACGCGATCGGCATTCACAAACACCGGAATTTCGCGGTCGTTCACGCCAGCAAGCAGCGGCGACAGTGTATCGATCGTCGCGCGTGCCAGAACGCCGGGCAAGCCCCCAGGCAACGGTGCGCCGCCGGTGGAATCTGCCCGCACCGAATCGCGTTTCACGCGCATGCGAATCATCCCCTTGTCCTGCGCCACCCACGAGGTCGCTGCTTCGGTCGTGATGAGCACACCACCACTGCGCACCCACTCGGTCAGTCGCGCCTTGCCACCTTCACCAAGCGCGCGATCAAGTCCTGCCGCAGACACAGACGGAATGATGAGTACCGTGAACGCACTCATATCGCCGCCAGCCACAAAGTTTGCATCCACGAATGTGCTCGGATATCCGATGCGTTGATCGAGCGCGTACCACACAAATCCGAACGGCGTACCACTCACCGGCGCACCGCCAAGCACCGCCACAGTGGGCGCCATCACGGGCACGACGGAGTTGCTGCCGAGGTCTGTTCCTTCAGCCACGCCGGCCGACGGAATCGCAACGATGCGTGCTCCGGCTTCCTGGGCGCGGGCATTCACGCGTGCATGCACGTCGGCTTTGTTCGCTGCAACGCGTACTACGAACGCACCGTGCGCGAACTTCACACTGTTCGATGTGAACGAGTTTGGCGCGTACCAGACGTGAATCGAATCCTTGAGCAACGACGCAAGCAGACGAATTGATGCTTCGCTGCCAGGGGCGAATGCGTAGCCATACTGCGCCGTGGCGACCGTGGCGATCGTTGCGCGCGGCATATCGGTCACGAGCGCCACGCCCGCCGGAACCGACTTCACACTCCACGCCTGCAGACGCCACGCCATCGGCATCGACCACGCGGTCACGTCGTAGAAGCGATTGCGTTGACCGGTACGACGCAATTC
Source organism: Gemmatimonas sp. (assembly GCA_046590495.1). Classification (GTDB taxonomy): domain Bacteria; phylum Gemmatimonadota; class Gemmatimonadetes; order Gemmatimonadales; family Gemmatimonadaceae; genus Gemmatimonas. Next base: position 20,675 of record JBKJTE010000057.1, read on the forward strand.
AAGTTCAAACTTGAGGAACGCGGAATCCAGCTCCGCATCCGGCTCGAGTAGCGCCTTCGCCAGATGGCCCTGCGGCTGCGCAAAGTCCACCACGTACGCGCCGGCCCGCACCTTGGTCGACAGCGCCATCGCACTGCTGCCATACGGCGTTGCATCCTTCAGATCAGCATCTGCATTCAGGCGCCACACATCGATTCCGTTCTCGCGCAACTTGGCCGCGAGCGAATCTGCACGCCCCTGCTCATCACGCTGAATGACCACCGCACGAACGGCATCCTTTGCATGACTCGTGATCGCATCTGAACGCGCCTGCGCATAGTCACGCAACAGCTCCGTGCGACGACGCGCCGAGGTACGCACGGTGGTCCACTCTGCCGTGTAGTGCTCCCATGCCGCCTGGCGCAAGGTGCGCAGCGTGCCATCGTTGCGACGTACCGCACCACCGGCCGACGATGCGGACTCAAACAACATCCCGATGCTGCCCGTCAACATCGGCCACCCTTCCCCATACCCCGGGTAAAACGAATCGTACCCCTCGCGACGAAAGTACGACCAGCCATGCTGGTCGAACGCGGCACCATGCGCCGCTGCGAAAATGTCGAACCACTTCGCCAGATGCTTCGGATTGTTGCGATTGTCCGGCTCGCGCGGCGGCGCAAAATAGAACGACGCGCTCGAACCCTGCTCGTGCAAGTCAACCGTCACATGCGGAAACCACGTCAGAAATGACTTTACGCGTCCCTTCGATTCGGGATGCGACTGCGTGAACCAATCGCGATTGAGATCGAAGTAGTAATGCGACGTCCTCGGCCCTGGCCACGATCCTGCGTTGTTCATAGCCTGCGGATCACTCGGCACACCCTGACTGCTCGTCATGCGCTCGAGATCATGCGTGAACCGCTCACGTCCATCCGGGTTTTCGTTTGGATCGATGAGCACGACCGCGCTGTCGAGCGCCATCATCGTTTCCGCATCGGTGCCGGCCGCCAGTTGATAGAGCAACGCGAGCCCTGCTTCCATTCCAGACGCTTCGCCGCCGTGCACCGAATGCTCGAGCCACACGATCGACGGCGTGCGCTTCTGCGCCGCTTCGACTTCGCCCGCTGATGCACCGCGCGGATCGGCAATGCGTTTTGCGTCGCGCTGAATGTCGGCGATGCGGGCGATATTCGCTTCACTCGAAATCGCCAGCAACAACATCTCGCGCCCTTCAAACGTGCGCGCGACCGTGTCAACTCTCACGCGCTTCGACGTCGCGGCAATCCGTTCGATGTAGCGCATCATTGCGCGATGCGTCGTGAATTTTTCGCCGATGTCGTAGCCCAGTAGCGCACGCGGTGTGGGGACGCGCGGATCGTAGCTGCGCACGACGCCGGTACCGGTTTCCGTGAAGGCGTGTTGCGCAATCAGCGGCGTCGCCGAAAGCGTGAGCAGAGCAGCGGCGGCAGGGCCAAGCATGGCGATGCGGGGACGAAGCATGCGGGAATCGGGGTGAAATGGTGAAAGGGGTGCCGACCAGCAATCCATCAACACCGCACCAGGACGCTGCCCGAAGATACGATGACGGCCGCGACGACGCAGTCGCGCCCAGTGACGACGGTGCGTCTCAACGAGTGCTGGCTGATAGCCGATATGAGGGATATCGTGGGAACACAATCCACGCGAGAGCGCGCCTCCGTCCGTCGACAGGTAAGACCATGCCCGACCGTCCGATCAATACTGCGCCCAACACCGCGCCACGCGCATCCCGCCTGGCGCTCTCGGCGCTGCTATTCGGCGCACTCCTTCCGTCCGACGGTCATGCGCAACGCGCAGGTGGTGCCGCTGCAGAAGGCGCCGCCGCGGCATGGGATGTCACGCTCGCGCGCGGCAAGACCCGCGAAATCGATTTCAGTACGAGCGAGGGCACGTGGATGTCGGCCGACATCTCGGCCGATGGCGCGTGGATCTACTTTGACTTGCTCGGCCACGTCTATCGCGTTCCGTCGAACGGTGGCAACGCGGAGTCGCTCACGCAGAGCAGCGGCGTCGCGCTCAACTATCAGCCGCGTATTTCGCCGGACGGAAAGACGATCGCGTTCATCTCCGATCGTCGTGGTCAAAACAATCTGTGGATCATGAATGCGGACGGTTCGAATCCGCGTGCCGTGTACAACGACCTCACCGTAACGGCTGCAGAACCTGCCTGGACTCCCGATGGTCAGTTCATCGTGGTGAAGCGCGGCGGTCGCGGCGGTGGTGAAGGTGGCGGAGCCGGCGGTGGTGCAGGTCTCGTCATGTATCATCGCGACGGCGGGACTGGCGTTTCACTGGTGCCTGCGGGCAGCGCGCCGAGTGTGAGTGCGGATGGCAAGTATCTGTACTATCAAGTGACGATGGCGACGGTCACGGATAAGGAACCACTCGCGGGCTCGATGCAGTTACGTCGCTTTGCGTTCAAGGGCGGCGACATTCTCGACATCACGAACGGTGAGAGTGTCGGCGCTGCGGCCGGTCGTTTCTCGAGTGGCGGCGGGGCGATGCCCGAGATTTCACCCGATGGTCGTTGGCTCGCCTTTGCACGACAGATTCCCGATGGGCTGATCGAATTCAAGGGACACAAGTACGGTCCGCGCACAGCGCTGTGGCTGCGTGATCTCAAGACTGGCGCTGAGCGCATGTTGATGGACCCGATCGATCCGATGGTTACCAGTGGCAGCAAAACACTGGGCGTGCTGCCGCGCTACAAATGGGCCGCAGACGGGAACAGTCTTGTCCTGGCGCAAGGCGGCAAGTTGCGTCGCGTCGAAGTTGTAACCGGCACTGTGAGCACTATTGCATTTACGGCAAAGGTGCATCGCACAATTTCAGAGATGGCGAAGCGTGAGTTTCGCGTGAGTGATGATGCAGTGCAGGCGCAGTTTGTGCGGTGGCCGAGCGCGAACGCAGATGGGTCGATCATCGCGTTTCAGGCGCTGGGGCACATCTACGCGCAGGGTGGCGTGAGTGGCACGCCGCGACGGTTAACGCCGACGACGTTCAAGGCGCTCGAGTATGCACCGACGTGGAGTCCCGACGGAAAGTCGATTGCGTTTGTGACCTTCGACGATGGTAATCGCGGTCACCTGTGGACTGTTGCCGCGACGGGTGGTACGCCGACGCGACTGAGTCGCACCGAATCAGATTTTATCGATCCGGTGTGGAGTCCCGATGGTCGCTCGATTGTCGTCGCGCGCGGCGAAGGGGCAACGGCGCGCGGTCGCACACTCACCCACAACACGTGGTACGATCTCGTTCGTTACGCGGTCGCAGGCAACGACACAGGTGTCGTGATCACGACAATTGCGCGTCCGACTGGTGTGTCTGTTGGCGGTGAAGCGCGTCGCCAATTGCTGCGTCCGAGTTTTGGTCCGGAGGGACGCCTGTTCTATCCTGACGAACGGGCAGGCACGCCCGGTGTCGGTGGCGCGCCCGGTGGTCGTGGTGGCACTGCATTGGTGAGTGTGAAGGCTGATGGCAGTGATCAGCAAACGCATCTCACGTTTCCGGCGGCCGATGAAATGGTGCCGAGTCCTGATGGGCAGTACATCGCGTTTCAGGAGGGCGACAATGTGTATCTGACGACGTTGGCGTGGAGCGGCACAGGTACCAGTCCCGTTGCCGTGGAAAAGCGGCGTGGTGCGTTTCCTGTCACGCAACTCTCGCGCGATGGTGGAATTTTCCCTCGCTGGCGTGATCGCAACACGCTCGAGTGGGGAAGCGGCAATCGCTTCTTCGTGCATCACGTCGACAGCAAGAAGACGGACACGGTCACACTCAAAGTCAGTGTGCCGCGCGCGGTCCCGACGGGCACCGTTGCAATCACGAATGCGCGTCTGATTACGCTCAACAACAAACAGGTGATCGACGGCGGAACCATTGTCGTGAGGGGCAGCCGTATCACGTGCGTCGGCACGTGTTCGGCGGCTGGTGCTGATCGGGTCATCAATGCGAGTGGCAAGACGATCATTCCTGGTTTTGTCGACATGCATTCGCACCACTATCGCGAATGGCGCGGCATGCGACCGCCGCATGACTTTGAGCAGGCGATCTATCTGGCGTACGGTGTCACAACGACGATGGATGTGAGTACTTGGAGTCAGAACGTTTTCCCGACTGCCGAACTGATTGAAGCAGGCGAAATGATCGGACCCCGCACCTTCAGCACGGGTGACAACGTCAGTGCCGGAGACGGTGCGCGCACCAACGAAATCGCCAGTCTCGCCGCTGCGCAGGCCGTGGTTCGTCGCATGAACGATTGGGGCGCAACGCAGATCAAGCAGTACGCGCAACCGCGTCGCGATCAACGGCAGTGGATCGCCGAAGCGAGTCGTCAGGTGGGTATCAACGTCACCTCCGAAGGAAGTGACTTCTTCGAAGATGTGGCCATGATCATGGACGGACAGACGGGATGGGAACATCCATTCAGCGAAGTGCCGATGTACTCCGACGGCGCGAAATTTCTCGGGCTCGCCAAGGCGACGTATTCACCGACACTGGTTGTTGCCGGTCCGCAGGCCTGGAACATCGAGTACTGGTTTCAGTCGAGCGATTGGTGGAAGGATCCCAAGCAGCGCCGATGGTTTCCGTGGCGCGCGCTCGTACCGCAACTGCGCGTGCGCACACTGCGCCCCGAAACCGACTACAGCTTTCCGCTTATCGCCCAGGCAATGGCCGATATCATCAAAGAAGGCGGCTTCGGTGCACTCGGCTCGCACGGCGAACAGCACGGAATCGCGCCCCACTGGGAGGTGTGGATGGGCGCGAGCGCGTTGGGTAATATGGGCGCGCTCGAAGTTGCATCGCTGCATGGTGCGAGGTTCCTTGGTGCAGACAAGGATCTCGGTTCAATCGAAGTCGGCAAACTCGCAGACTTCATGATCCTCAACAGTAATCCGCTCGACAACATCAAGAACACTGTCGACATGAAGTGGGTGATGAAGGGCGG
>JBKJTE010000277.1:0-25927 GCA_046590495.1 Gemmatimonas sp.
GCCGATCGCCATTCACTCGTACGGCGATTCCGGTGGACGCGCGGCGATGCGTGCCGGCGCCGAATCGGTGGAACATCCCGCGCAACTCGATGACGCGACGCTCGCCGAATTCGCGAAACGCGGAACAATCTACGTGCCGACCGTCGACCACAATCGCTTCTACGCGGAAAACGCGGCGCTCCTGGGGTACAACGCACAGCAAGTTGCCGAACTCGATTCGTTTCGGCTGCTCAACCTCGCGACTGTCAAACGCGCGCACAAAGCCGGTGTGAAAATCGCGATGGGCTCAGATGCAGTGTACTGGATGTTCGGCGAGAACACGCGCGAACTCGGGTTCATGGTGAAAGCGGGCATGACACCGGCGCAGGCACTCGCTACGGCGACGACCAACGCGGCCGCGTTGCTGCGGATGTCCAGGAAAATCGGCGCCGTTGCACCCGGCTTCTTTGCCGACATCGTTGCCGTTGACGGAGACCCGCTGCGTGATATCGATGTGGTCATCAATCACGTGGTGTGGGTGATGAAGGGAGGCGCCGTGGTAGTCGACGCGCGCAAACGGTGACCTACACGTCACCCGAATCGCCTGTTCGACAGTGGGCCACGTTCATGAGCTGGACGGGACACACATCACGGCAACACCTCACTTCCCGCGCAGCTTCGCCACCGTGCCGTCAACTCCATTCACCAACTGCACATCAGCTAACTGGTCGTCGTCTTTCACTTCGCGCTTCAGGCGCGTCAACTCGGCTTTGAGCGTTGCCGTGAGCGCGGCCATTCCCGGCTGACCGTAGAGGTTGTGCAATTCATATGGATCGTTGACCAGGTCGAACAGCTCCCACTGCTCCTTCTTCCAGAAGTAGATGAGCTTGTGCGTACGGGTTCGCACGCCATAGTGAACGCGCGTGTTATGGTCGCCCGGGTCGTGGTAATAGCGGTAGTACATTGAGGTGCGCCAGTCGGCTGGCACGCGCTGGCGCAGCAGTGGCATCAGGCTGCGCCCCTGCATGTCGGGCGACGCGGGGAGTCCGGCCGCGTCGAGGAATGTCGGCGCGAAGTCGATATTGAGCGCCATCGCGTCGGTGCGAGTTTTCGGCGCGATCCCGGCCGGCCATCGCACGACAAACGGCATGCGAATCGATTCTTCGTACATGAATCGTTTGTCGAACATGCCATGATCGCCCAAAAAGAACCCTTGGTCGCTTGAATAGACGACCATCGTGTTGCGCGAGAGTCCGGCCGAGTCGAGGTACGCGAGGATTCGCCCGATGTTGTCGTCCACCGACTGGACGGTGGCGAGATAGTCCTGCATGTAGCGCTGATACTTCCAGCGCACGAGCGCTTCGCCTTTCAGCACCACGCTCTGACCATCAACGACCGTGACGACTGAGTCAGGTTTGAGCGCGCGCCACTGCGTGAGCGCCGCCGCGGTGAGCCCTGGCGGCGGCGTGATCTTGAGATCGCGATTGGTGAGATCCCGCGCGACACGTTGTTCGTTTTCGTGGAGTGCGTCGGTGCGCGTCTCGTAGTTATCCCAGAGTGTGACTGGTTCCGGAATACGCTGACCGGCGAAGTGCGCGGCGTGTGTGTCGTCCGGTTCCCACGGCCGATGCGGTGCCTTGTGGTGCACCATCAGAAAGAACGGCTTGTCACGCGGTCGCGCTTTGAGAAAATCGAGTGCACGATCGGTTATGACGTCGGTGGCATAACGCCCGGTGTATGTCTTCTCGCCGTTGGCCGTGTAGAAAATCGGATCGAAATACACGCCCTGCCCGGGCAGAATCTCCCAGGTGTCAAACCCCACCGGATCACTGCCGAGATGCCACTTGCCGATCATTCCGGTGTGATAGCCGCCCTGCTGCATAAGCCGCGCAACTGTCATCCGATTGCTATCGAAGCGATTGAACACCGTCACGCCGTTGAGGTGCGAATACTGGCCCGTCAAAATCGCCGCGCGACTGGGGGTGCAGATCGAGTTCGTCGCAAAGACACTGGTGAACAGCGCGCCCTCGCGTGCGATGCGATCGATGTTGGGCGTTTTGTTGACGCGCGATCCGTACGCACTGATCGCGTGCGCCGCGTGATCGTCGGTCATGATGTAGAGGATGTTCGGCCGGTTGCCTGGCGCACGCGTACGAGTGTTTTGCGCGCGAGACGCGACCGGGAAGGCAAGCACTGCGATCAGCGCAGCGACGACAGGCAATTTCATCTGGCAGGCTCTCGGGCTCGATCGGCCGGGCACGCGGGGCGGAAGCGAACGGGGAAGATTGGACGTTCAAGCTTGCGCCCGCACGAGGGCGATGTCCAATGCGCGTCGCGATTTGTTTGCCACGAAGTGGATCTGCAGAAGCCGCTGCGTTGGCTGGCCGCGACTGCTCGCAAGCACCGGAGTGTCCGTGCTTCACCTGCTCACGCCTCTCATCTTCGCTTTCGCTGTTGTCACGGCGAAAGTCGATTCGACGGAATTGCGTCGCGAAGGATTGATGGCCGCGCTACGCACGGGCGGATACACGGTGCTGCTCTGCGACGTTCGAACCGACCGATCGTTCCAGAAGCAGATCAACCCAATGCCGAGCGCCTCGCCTTAAAAGGGCTGTCAGTCAGCTTCGTGATCGGGGCGCTGACTTCGGCGCACGTGTGGGTTGGGCGCAGGTGTCGCCGTGGTCGCGAAGTAGCGCTCAATGCCGTCCAGTAGACGCTGGAGGCCGAAGTCGAACGACTCTTCCATCGTTCGCGGGTGACCACCCGATGGCGCGGTAATCAGTGCGGCAAATGCCGGGAAGCGTGCATCGCCAATCGCGCGACCGAGGTCTGCACCAACTGCTGCGGTCCACTCGGCGTCGGACGTCCCGCGTGCGCGTGCCCTCGCCAACGAGATGGCCGTGTCGGATGCACCGCGCGTGTAGCCGTCGATCACACTGAGCATCTCGCCGGTGTCGACGGGATTCAGGCCAATGCGAGACAGTGGTTCAACAACGGCTTCTACCCAACTGAGCCAGTTCGGACCGTGCGGCGCGGCCACGAAGGGGAGCTCGGCTAACCATGGACGTGCGCATAGCATCGCGCGCTTCGCGTGCGCCCACCGCGCCACGTCGGCGCGCCAGTCATCACGCGGCTCGCTCGCACGCGGCGGAGCGCCCATGGCCGCATCCACAATCGCGTCGAGCAGCGCTTCCTTGTTCGGGAAGTAGCGATAGATCGCCATCGTCGTGTAGCCAAGCTGCGCGGACACCGCGTGCATCGTGACCGCCGCGAGCCCATCCGCTTCAGCAATCTGAATCGCCACCTGCACGACGTCGTCGGGAGTGAAGGCTGGCTTGGGACCACGCGTGGGGCGCGAGCGATCCTCCCAGAGCAGTTCACTGCGGCGCCGGAGAGCCGGATCGACGCGCGCCGCCGCCTCAATGAGGTCGTCCCGGTCGAGCGCACTCGTCGCCGACTTGTGCGCCGACGACGGCGTCCGCGGTCCCGCCGCTGGAGGGAGCGGCTCCTGCTTTTTCCGACCTGCCATATCGCTTTTGAAGAAAGGGTGTTGACAAAATATAAACTGTGTATACTGTACACTTGAACAGTGTACGTAGTACGCTAATTCAATTCCCCGCTGTTCGTAAGGATCCAAATCGCGTTGTCACTCCGTCGTGCCCACACTCACCAGGTACACACCATGTCGCACACCATCGCCGTATCCGCTGCCCCGCGCACCACCCGCTCCAGCTTCTCGGCTATTGCCCGCGCCTCGTTCGCCACCGCGGCAACGCTCGGCCTGCTCCTCACGACCGCGCGCACGTCCGCGGCGCAGTCCTCGGCCGAGCCGACGAAGAAGTGGGATGTGCTGTTTACCAGCGGCGCGTTCATTCCCGCCGGCGCCCAGCGGACCGTGCTCAAGGACGCGCAGGCGAGCGCCGTGCAGCTGTCGTGGCTCGTGCGGCCATCGGTCGCGATTACCGGCTCCTTCGGCTGGGCGCGCAGCCGCGATCGCCTCGTGGCGAACACACCAAAGCTCGATGTCTTCACGTCGGACCTCGGCGTCGAGTACCGCGCACCGAAATTGTTCGCCGGGCACGCCGTGACGTTGAGCCCCTTCGCGGGCCTGGGCGCCGGCGCTCGCAGCTACAACTATCGGAAGCTGGAGGCGGACGCCACCCACAACTTGGCGGGCTACGGCGCGCTTGGCGGTGAACTCGCGCTGGGCCGTGTGGCGCTGCGCGTTGAGGCGCGCGACTACGCCGCCGGCTTCAAGCCGCTGCTCGGTGCCGGCACGTCCGAGACCCGCAACGACGTTTCGATCATGGCCGGATTGAAGTTCAACTGGCATGGCACTGCGCATCAGTAGCCGTTACTGGGTGGCGGGTCCACCAGGTGACCACGCTATCTCCATCGAACACCGCGCATTCTCCCATGAGCGCATCATGAAATCGACCCACGCAGAGTGGCTCCTCCCTGGTGCGCTCGTGGCGCTGAGCCTCGTGCCAGCCATGGCCGGCTCGGTACGACTGGCCCAACTGGCGGGCGGCGCGACCATCACGCCGGAGAATGCGCGGTTCTTCGCGGCGCCGGTGCCGCTTCTCCTGCACATTCCGTCCGTCATAGTATTCAGTATGCTGGGCGCCTTCCAGTTCTCGCCAGGCTTCCGACGCCGGCGAAACGGCTGGCACCGCGCGGCTGGCCGAATCCTGATCCCCTGCGGGTTGGTGGCCGCACTGTCGGGGTTGTGGATGACGCAGTGGTATCCATGGCCGCCGGGCGACGGGCAGCTCCTCTACGTCGAACGGCTCGTGTTCGGGGCGGCGATGGTGCTGTCGATTGGACGGAGTCTGGCTGCGATCAAGCGTCGCGATTTTGTGTCGCACGGCCAGTGGATGCTCCGTGCGTATGCCATCGGGCTTGGTGCGGGAACGCAGGTGCTCACGCACCTGCCGTGGTTCATTGTTGTCGGCAGCAAGCCGAGCGAAGGGCCCCGGGCCGTGCTGATGGGAGCCGGATGGGTGATCAACGTGCTCGTGGCCGAGTGGATCATTCGCCGTCGCACGGCTCGTTCGGTCGCTGTGTTGGCGACGGCGGTCTAGCATGACCGTGAACTGCCCCGCGTTTTCAGCACCGCCGTGCATCCCTCGCTTTCGGAACCAGCCATGACCCGCCGGAACATCGCCTGGCGCCTCCAGCTCTCACGCTCCGCCCTCCTGCTCGCCGTTGCCGTGCCCAGCTCACCGGTCGGTGCGCAGGCGTCCACACAGGAGCGTGTCGTCGCGAGGGCGCCGTTCAGGACGCGATTGCCGGCGCGCGTCAGTGCGTCGGACGCCGACCCTGCGATTCCACGAACGCCGGCCGGCGACGCGTTTCGGGCATGGATCGAGTCGTTCAACAGCGCCGACAGCGCACGCCTCGGCGCTTACGCCCGGCGCTACGAGGCAGAAGTCGTGATCGGCGACGAGCTGGGATTCCGCGAACAGACCGGCGGTTTTGATTTGATCGCGATAGAGCGGAGCACTCCGCAGCACATCGAGTTCATCCTGCGGGAGCGCAAGAGCCCGATGACGGCGTACGGCGTGATCGACGTGTCCGCCGCCGAGCCGGTTCGTGTAACCGCACGCCGCTTCCAGCCGCTCGGACCGAATGTCGTTGCTGCCGCCCTGCGCGTCGACGCGCCGTGGCGAGCGCAGACGCTCGCCACAATAGCGGCTCTCCTCGACACGTTCTACGTCTCGCCGGACGTGGCGACGCGCGCGGCCGACACGCTTCGCGCCCGGCGCGCACGCGGCGCGTACCGCGAGAATGTGAACGGCCCCTCATTCGCATTGCAGCTCGATGACGACCTGGCCAAGCTGACGCACGATAGGCACCTGCACGTGATCTACAGCGCGCGCCCTCTGCCGCCCGACGCGCCCACGGCGACGGGCAATACGGCGCCCCCGCGGTCGCCTGACGACGCGAGGCGAGAGCGGTCGCGGCTGGACGAGATGCACTGCGGCTTCACCAAGGTCGAGGTGCTTTCCGGAAACGTCGGCTACGTGAAGCTCGACGTGTTTGCGGACACGGAGCTGTGCGGAGCCACGGCGTCTGCGGAGATGACGCTCGTTGCCGACGCGCGCGCTCTCATCCTCGACCTGCGCGACAATGGCGGCGGAGAGCCGGCGATGGTGTCGTACATCGCCTCCTACCTGTTCGACCGGCGCACGCACCTCAACGACCTCTGGACGCGCCGCACGGGCATGACGGAGGAGTTCTGGACGCGAGACAGTATCCCCGGCCGACGCTTTGGCGGTGCGAAGCCGGTCTACGTGCTCACGTCATCGCGCACGTTCTCCGGGGGTGAGGAGTTCACCTACGACTTACAGCAGTTGAAACGCGCGACCATCGTCGGCGAGATCACCGGCGGGGGCGCGCACCCGATGTCGAGTCACCGGATCAACGAGCACTTCATGATCACCGTACCGTTCGCGCGCCCCGTGAACCCGGTGACGCACACGAACTGGGAGGGCGTCGGCGTCGAGCCGGACGTGAAGGTCCCGGCTGGGAACGCGCTCGCGACCGCGCAGCAGCGGCTGCATCAGCCGTAGCAGGCACGAATCGCCACTGCGGCGGTCCGGTTGCACCCTGGCATCGGGTCGCAATTGAATTCGCGTTTTGACGGTTCGCGCGCCCCTGGTGCGCGAGATCGAAGAATCGGTAAGCTCACCAAGTATCGCACCGAGCCAGATACGCTCTCACTCTTTATCGGCAGAATTCTCGCGCCCTATCGAAATTCTCTCGCGGTGGGCTGACAGCTGAGTAAATGCGTGGAGGGGGAAAGACAAAAGAGGCGGCGCCACACCGGCGGCGGGGCTTCGTCGTGATGGTCCGATTCCAGTGCACGGGCTGCGGGCCTTCTGGCTCGTCTGGCGTCGTCGGATGCGCGGCGCTACTCTCGCTTCGGGCGCGCCGGGCCGGTGCTGTCGGCATGGTGACGACGGCCGCAGACCTTGCGCCCGTACTGCTGACGGCACCCGCCACGGTGATCTTCCCTGCTAGCCGACACGGAGCGCTACATGCACACGCATCGCCCGTGGCCCGCGCGCCGCGCCACCATGCACGTCCTGCTCGCTGGCCTCCTCGCGGCGTGCGAAAAGACGCCCTCCCCGGATGCCGCTGCGACACCGCCGGTTGTCGCGAGGGTCACCGCCGCCCGGCTCCCGCGGGAGTTTGCGGACTGCGCCAAAGCCACCGAATGCCCGGCGATGATCGCGTTACCGGGCGGCGACTACGTCATGGGCTCGCCGCCAACGGAAATCGGGCGTAACCCCGTCGAGGCTCAGCGGCGGGTCAGCGTGCGCGGCTTCGCGGTCGGCACGTATCTCGTCACGCGCGGGCAATGGGCCGCCTTCAGTGCTGCGACCCAGCGTCCGGTGGCGCGGGCCAATTGCGCCTACGCCCAGACGGAGCATCCAACGTGGCAGAACCCCGGATTCCCCCAGTCCGACGAGCATCCCGTGGTCTGCATCACCTGGGGTGACGCGCACGACTACGCCGCGTGGGTCAGTCAGCGCACCGGGCACCGGTATCGCCTACTCACCGACGAGGAATGGGAATACGCCGCCCGCGCCGGCACCGTCACCGCCTATCCGTGGGGCGAGACCGCGAGCCACGACCGCGCGAACTACGGGCAGGATAGCTGCTGCGGTTCGGCCGTCGCGGGACGTGACCAATGGATGTTCACGTCGCCGGTCGGATCGTTCCCGGCGAACGCGTTCGGGCTCTACGACATGCACGGCAATGTCCATGCATGGATCGAAAGCTGCGCCGACTCGGCGGAGAAGCTGCCGAGGCCGAAGGGAGCGACCGGTTGTGCGCACCGCTACGCCCGGGGCGGCGTCTTTGCCGATCCGCCAAACCAGATCCGGTCGGCCTCAAAAAACCCGGCGCCACCGCCGTGGGATTCGGCCGGCATCGACCGCTATCGCAGCGTAGGATTTGGGCTGCGCCTCGCGCGTGATATCGATACGCTGCCACCGGGGCGGCGATAGTGTCTCCGCGACCGGCCCGCTCACGGTATGTGCGCTACTGCTTCGTCGGAACGGCCGGTCGATTTACCGTCATTACCGCGCTAGGCTTCCTGCTGCAGTTGATCGAAATCGAGGCCAGCCACACGCAACTGCACTGGTTCACCAATGTGCACGGCGCCTTCATGTACGGGTGGTTGCTGCTGTTCCTGACACAGGCCGTCCTCGCGGCGAAAGACAACCTGAAATACCATCGTCAGCTCGGTCTCGTGTCCGTCGGGCTGGATGCGCTGGTGTAGATCACGACGAGCGTGGTCGCGATTAGCGCCCTGACACGCTACCGATCTCTGTCTGTCGCGCTGGGCCGTTGGTCGATGGCGTTCGGGAGAATTTTGAGAGCGCGTTAGCGCCCACAGCGCCGGCATTCTCCACTTGAAAACGGCTCGAACGGCTCGTTTCGCCATCCGCCGCATTGTGGGCTCAATCGTTTCGCGACGCGAGTATTCGGCAGCTGTCAAAGGCTCTCCGCTGAAGCGAGCCGCGCTCCGGAGCTTGAACCGCACGGCCGCCTTGGTGCTCAGTGCGAACCGGACGCCGTCAGCAACGACGCCGCACCTGCGCTGCTCGCGACCCTTACACCGGATGTTTGCGGAAGGCGATGGCGAAGCGGTTCCACATGTTGATGGTCCCGATCAATAGGGTGAGGTCTACCAGCTCGGCGGGCGCGAATTGCGCCTCCACCTGCTCCCAGTGGTCGTCGGGCACATGGGAGTCGGCAACGAGCGTCACCGACTCGGTCCACGCCAGCGCTGCGCGCTCACGGCTGGTGAAGAACGGGGTGTCGCGCCACACCCCCACGGTTGCAAGGCGACGCTCATTTTCTCCAGCCTTGCGCGCGTCGGTGATGTGCAGATCGACGCAATACGCGCACCCATTGATCAGCGATGCGCGCAGCCGGACCAGCTCGATGAGCGACCGCTCGAGACCTGAGCGCGCAATCTGCTGTTCGAGACCGGCCATGGCCTTCATCGCATCCGGACCGACTTTGTAAAAATTGAGACGGGGTTCCATAACTTCTCCTTGGTGCATTCGAGTTGTCTGAACGGACAGGCGTCGCGCTCAGTACCGCAGGGTTGTGCCGATGTAGGTGTAGCTGCCTGATGGCAGTCCGGTACGTCGCAGGGCATCAGCGAGGCGCAGATGCTCGTGGGCGGCGAACAAGCTCACGTAGGCTCCGACCGCGTGGCTCGCGGTGACACGCAGTAGTCCGCCGATACTGCGACTGCTAGTGTCCGTCGTGCCCGCGTACGCCCGTGTTCCACCCGCGTACACGGGATCGTGCGGGTCGAACCGTCGCGCGATCCCGTATTCGAGCGCGAGTCTCGTTCGAGGGGTGACGGCGAGAGAGATCCCGGGCGCGATGAGCAGCTGATTGCGCAGGCTGAGGAACTGCCCTTCCCCCACGTAGGCCGTGCTCGCGTACAGCGGATTGAACTCCCGCACTGTGCCGGGCCCGCGGGCTCCGCCGCCGGACGCGACGTCCACCCGGAGCTCGAGGCGCGGCTTCCACCCGTCGCGCGACAGCATCACGCTCTGCACCGCGAACACGCCCCACGCGTCGACTGGTCGGCCGTCGGTTCGACCGTTCTGATGCGCCACTGTCCAATCGATGGCGAGTGGCCCACGCTGTCCCCACAGCCGCGCGCCATGCGTGTCCCGTGCGTCAGGCGCAACCACGTTTCCCGATTTGAATCGCGGCGTCTGCGTGCGCATCCAGAAGGGGTCGAGAAACAGCGAGGGCGCGACGCCGTCTCGCGCCACGATCACACTCGCGTTCACGCCGCGCAGCCATTCACTGCGATCCACGATCTCATCGAACGACCCGGGCGATGGCCGGGTCACCCGCAGATCGAACGCACCGACCCGCATCCGCCGATTGTGGACGTACAGCCGCACACCGTTCCAGGTACGGTGCACGTTAGGTCCATCACTGACACTCACGAGTTGGCGGGGCCCATCGGCAAACTCTTGCCGCCCGATCATCGCGCCGAACAACGCGGTGCCCCGTCGGCCGCGAACGTCGACGAACAGCTGCTGCAGCGACGCATCGTTTTGGAAGTTTGCCGTCGCCACGTGGGAGAGGCGGTCGACCTGTCCCGTGGCCATTTCGCCGTAGATGCGAACATGGGGGTCCACACGCGCATCCATGCCGACCGTTCCGCGCAGCAGCGACTGACCAAATGAGTTGCCGCGTGCGAGTTGGCCGTTGGCGAAGCCGTCATGACGAACGCGTAACTCGCCACTGAGTGTGAGCGACGCCTCACGTACGAGGCGCATTGCCTTGAGCGGCGGTGCGGCGCCCGCAGACCGCATGCCCGTCCAATCTTCGGCCCACCGGCACATGAAGCGACCGTTACTGACCGTTGGCCCCCACCCCGCCGCACGGAGCGGATACGGGGCGACTGGCGTTGGTGCCAACGCCCCCGCTTCGCCTCGGGCCGCTGCTTGACCGGATGCCGGCGCCGCTGAAACGATCAACACCAGTGCCAGCGCAGCCGCGCGGATCGGACGACCACGCGTCGCTATTCCAATCGCGACCATCAACAGCACAGACGCCGTGGCGAAGGTCAATCGCATACCAAGGGCGACGGCGGTCCGTGGGTCGGCCTCGGGTCCGAGCGACTGCACGCCGAATGCGAAGATTGCGCCCATGACCGAGGCGCCTGTGACCAACCCCAGGTTGCGCGACAGGCTGAGGAGCCCGGCGATGATCCCACGCTCCAGCGCCGGGACCCCGGACATCACGACCGTGTTGTTCGCGACCTGAAACAGCGCGTACCCGGCCGTCAGCGTGGCAATCGGTCCAACGTAGCCGCGGACACCCGAGGTGATGGGTAGCATGGCGAGCAGTCCCGTGCCAGCCACCATCGCAGCGAGCCCGGCGAGACTGGATCCGCGCGCGCCGACGCGGTCGACCACGCGGCCAGCCGGGACGCCAACAACCGCGGCAACCAGTGGTCCCACCGACAGGACAAGGCCCACGCGCGCCGCGTCGAGGCCGAGCGCGCGGGCGAGATAGAACGGTCCGACGACGAGCGTTGACATCATGACCGTCGCGACCAACGCGTTCGCCACGAGGCTGGCGAGTAACCGTCGATCCCGGAGTGCGGCGAGGCGCACCAGCGGTGTCGGGACGCGCGCCTCCACTCGCATGAACGCGATCACACCGACACTGACCAAGACAAGCAGCGCGAGCGAATGCACACCGAACTTTCCGTTCGGTGCCGTCATCGCGAGTGCATAGGCGGCCAGCGTCAGGGCCAGGAGCACCGTGCCGGTAACGTCGAAGCTTCGCAGATCGGCAACCGCACGCGGTGGATCGGCCGGGAGATGCCGACGCGCCACGACGAAGGTGGCGATCCCCAGCGGGACCGTGAGGAAGAACAGGGCCCGCCATCCGAATCCCGCGAGGAGCACGCCGCCCACGGAGGGGCCGAGCGCCGTGCCCACCGCCGACATTGTACCGAGGAGTCCCATCGCGGTGGCGGTCTTGGTCGCCAGGACCGAGTCGCCGACCATGGCCAGGGACAACGCCATCATGATCGCGGCGCCCACGCCCTGCACGCCGCGCGCCGCGATCAGCGCCCAGAGCACGGACGTCAGGCCGCACGCGAGCGATGCGCCGGTAAACAGCCCGATGCCCAGCACGAGCAGCCGGCGGCGCCCCACGAGGTCCCCCAGCCGCCCCACACCAACGATGAGGGTCGTGACGGCGAGGAGATAGGAGAGGACAATCCACTGCACGGCGTGGAACGACACGCGGAACGCCTGCGCGAGCGATGGCAACCCCACGTTGGCGACGCTCGTACCGAGCGCGGCCAGGAGCGCCGACATCGCCAAGCTGGCGAGCGCCCAGCGGGCTGATGGCGTGGGTGCGCCGCCACGCTCGATTTCGAACCCGACTACATCCTGCGTTCCTTCAAGTACTGATCCCACCGTGCGCTCCGCGTGCTGGCGACTCCGGCATTGGAGTCATCTGCAGCGTAGCGGTGCGCCTGACATGGCGGAACGCGCACGGCTTGCACATGATTGATGCACGAAACGCCTCATGTGCGCCTCCCAACGGTCCCCAACGCTATGACTCGGCCCGACCTCAACCTGCTCGTCACGCTCGACGTGGTGCTGTCCGAGGGCAGCGTCGCCCGGGCGGCACGGCGGCTCGGACTCAGTCCATCGGCTATGAGCCGTGCCCTGTCGCGCTTGCGCGACGTGACGGGCGATCCGCTGCTCGTGCGCGCCGGACGCGGCCTCGTGCCGACGCCTCGAGCACTCGAGCTCCGCGACCGGGTCGGGCAGATCGTGCATGACGCGGAGTCGGTGCTACGGCCCGCCGAGCGGCTCGATCTGGCGCGATTGGCACGCACGTTCACGCTGCGCACGAGTGAGGGCTTCGTCGAGAATTTTGGCGCTGGGATTGTCGTGATCGCGGCCCAGCAGGCACCCGGCGTACGGTTGCGATTCGTCCAGAAGCCGGACAAGGACAGCACACCACTCCGCGACGGTTCCGTCGATCTGGAGACCGGGGTAGTGGAGCAGTCCACGAGTCCGGAGCTGCGCACCCGGACCCTGTTCGAGGATGGTTTCGTCGGCGTCGTGCGTGCTGGGCATGCGCTCGAACCGGGGACGGTCACCCTGTCGCGATACTTCGCGGGCCAGCACATCAGTGTGGCTCGGCGAGGTGCCGAACGGGGGACCCTCGATTCGGACCTCAAGCCGCTCGGACGGGAGCGCGAGGTCATCGCCATCGTCGATGGATTTGCGAGCGCGCTCGCGCTGGCCAAAGACTCTGACCTCATCGCGACGGTCCCGGAGCGTCACACCGGGAAGCTGCGTGCTGGCATGCACACGTTCGTGCTCCCGTTTGAAACCTCTGCCTTTACGGTCTCGATGCTCTGGCATCCGCGACTGCACGCGGACCCGGCCCATCGGTGGCTGCGCGGCCTGGTGACCGAAAGCTGCGCGGTGAAACGTTGAGGCTCTGTTCCGTAATTGCGTGAGTACGAGATAGTAATCGGCACGATACCCACCACCCTCGCGTCCATGCTCAACTCCACGACGGCCCGCGAACGATGATTTCACCACGGCAATGTCTGCTCAGGGTGCCCGAGTGCTCGTCTGCAGCGCTCGGGCGCGAGCGGACGGGTACTCAGCGGTATTGGTGCTTTGGGTGTCGCCGCAGCTTCAACGGCGTGACGCGCGCGTTCGACCGGCACGCATCTGCGCCGTTCTGCGCTTGGGGTGCTGGGAAATACGCAGCCCGCCACACCAATGGGTTCTGAGGGGCGGGACTGACGCTGCCTCGGGAGGTGGCGTTCGTGCGCCCGGCGTGGTCCCACCCGGTGCCCACGGCAGCCGCTCTCCAGTGGAGCCCTTGCCGATGGCGAGCGTCAGGCCCGAGTGAGCAGAGGCATTCCTTCCACGCTACTCATGCAGCAAATCCGACTCGGTAGGAGCTCGCGCGTCGCGCTCGTAGCCGACGCTGACGCCGACCACGAACTGGTTTCGCACTATGTGGTGCCTCTCAGACCGCTTTGTACGCGCAGGTGCGAACGGAAAGAACGCCTCGTCGACACCGAGACATCCCCCTCGAGTGGTAAGAGTCCGCATTGAACTTCCGGGGTTCTACCCGGGGCGCGACATAGCACAAAGCCCCGGCGAATTGCCGAGGCTAAGTGCTTGCCCTTCAATGTCTTACTTGATTGCCCCTCCAGGTTTCGAACCTGGAACCTTCTGATCCAGAGTCAGACGCTCTGCCAGTTGAGCTAAGGGGCAGCTGGCTTCGCCGTTTCCGACGACCCACAACATACCGGAACAGCCTAGGAGCGCGGTAGTGCCCGGCCCTACGACTCCTGATGCACGTGCGACATGAGCGCCCTGACGTCGTACCTAAAGTCCTCAGCAATCCCGGCCGGCCGCCACGACATCAAGCCCGTGCAGATCTCTGGACGATCCGCGTCGGGCATCCACCGTTCGACGAGCCGCGAATCGAGGTCCACAATCCAGTACTCCATTCCTGCGTGCTGGTAGCGCGGCCGCTTGACGAGCCGATCGTATCGCGCCGTCGAGGGCGACAACACCTCGATCACCAGCAGCGGCGTTGGCATCGGGTCACCATCGGCCGGCCGACGACCATCCACAAACGGGAGCACGTATACATCGGGTTGCACGAGGGTACGCTCGTCGAGGACCACGTCGCTGGGCGCCGCCAAAACATCTCCGGTCCGCACGGCCATCAGGAACCCGCGAAGCTCGCCGACCAACCACGTCACCGCCACTTGATGCGAGAGTCGTGGCGCGGGGCTCACCAGCAGCTCGCCGTCGACGCACTCGTATCGCAGCATCGGATCATCGGGCAGCGCCCAGATCTCCGCCACGGTCCACACGTGGTCCCTCGCGATCGGCATAACCATAGTCTGCTCCGCCTCGGCTCGGATTGGCAATAGTGCATACCACATCATGCAACCCGGGTGACGAGCGTCCGTCACCCTCGCGCTGCGCTCCCGCTCATTTGCACGCGTAGAGATCCCTAGCTCTTCTTCACTTCCTTCGCCCAGCTATCCCGCAAACTCACGATCCGGTTGAACACCAACTTGTCCGGCGTCGAGTCCTCCGAGTCGCTCACGAAGTAACCCGTCCGCTCAAACTGGTACCGCGTCCCCGCCGGATCATTCGCCACACTGGGTTCGATCTTGGCGCCTTTGACGACCACCAACGATGCCGGATTGAGCGCACTCAGAAAGTCCTGATCGTCAGGCACATCATCCGGGTCGGGCTGGGCAAACAGGCGATCGTAGACGCGCACTTCGCACTCGAGTCCACGCGCGGCCGAGACCCAATGAATCGTCCCCTGCACACGGCGCCCGTCGGGCGCATCACCGCCGCGCGTGGCGGGGTCGTAGGTGCAGCGCAACTCGAGAATGTTGCCGGCGTCGTCCTTGATGACGTCCTGACAGGTGATGAAGTACGCGTAACGCAGACGTACTTCGCGACCCGGCGCCAGGCGGAAAAACTTCTTCGGTGGATCTTCCATGAAATCGTCGCGATCGATCCACAGCTCACGCGAAAATGGAAGTTTGCGCGTTCCCGTCAACGGCACATCGTGCGGATAGTAGGACGCGTCCAGTTCGTCGATCGTGTCTTCGGGATAGTTGGTGAGCACGACTTTGATCGGATTCACGACGCATAACACGCGCGGCACAATCATGTTCAGATCGTCGCGGATGCTGTGCTCGAACATTCCGATCTCGACACGCTGACGATTGCGCGTGACACCGACCGCGTCGGCGAACGCGCGAATGGCTTGAGGGCGCACACCACGACGACGCAGCCCCGCGATCGTCGGCATGCGGGGATCGTCCCATCCGTGCACATGCCCTTCGTTCACAAGCCGCAGCAGCTTGCGCTTGCTGAGCACCGTGTAGTCGAGCTCCAGGCGCGCGAACTCCGTCTGCCTGGGCGGATTGACATACCCCGCCTGCTCGACGAGCCAATCGTAAATATCGCGACTGTCCTTGAACTCGAGCGTGCATAACGAGCGCGTTATGCCTTCGATGGCGTCGCTCAGTCCATGCGCAAAATCGTACAACGGGTAGATGCACCAGTCGTTGCCGCGACGATAGTGGTGCGCATGACGGATGCGCAGCAGCAGCGGATCGCGCATGATCATGTTCGGATGCGCGAGATCGATCTTGGCGCGCAGCACATGGGCGCCATCCGCGAATTCGCCCGCGCGCATCCGCCGCAGCAGATCCAGATTTTCGGCGACCGCGCGCTCGCGAAACGGACTCGGCGTGCCCGGTGTGGTCACCGTGCCGCGGCCCTCGCGAATCTGCTGTTCGTTCTGCGAATCGACGTACGCACGGCCGTTGGTGACGAGACGTTCGGCGATTTCGTACAGCTGCTCGAAGTAGTCAGAGGCGTAGTATTCGCCGTCCCATTCGAAGCCGAGCCAGCGGACGTCACGCTTGATGGCTTCGACGTAGCGCACGTCTTCCGTTGCCGGGTTCGTGTCGTCGAAACGCAGATTGCACGTGCCACCAAACTCCTGCGCGATGCCGAAGTTGAGGCAGATCGACTTGGCGTGTCCCATGTGCAGGAAGCCGTTGGGCTCCGGCGGGAAACGCGTCGCAGGCGCACGTCCAAAGCGCCCGTTCGCCACATCATCCGCCACCATCTCTCGGACAAAGTCTCGGCGGGGGGACGACGCAGGCGTCGGCGGCGGAACGGCAGGTTCGGTCACGGCAGGATCAGACACGGCGATTGCAAGTTGTGGGAGTGGCGCAAGTTAACCCGACTCGACGGATTTTCGGCACGGGGAGTGCACTCGACGCCTCCAGGACCTGCCGTCAACCCGACTCCGGTGTATCTCTGGACATGCCACACAACGCGCGGACCCGCGCCCCACGCCGCCGCGCCTTGCCGCACGCTCTGCCTCCTCGTCCCGCGCCACGGGTCGGACACACCGGGGCACTCTGGGCCCTCGTCGGCCTGCTGTCCCTCAGCGGATGTAAGGGAGTCGCGCTCGCCTACGGCCCCGACCTCGCGTCGGCGCGCGTCAACGCCGATGCCTTCGCGTCGGCCGTCGAAGCGCGCTTCACCAAGGTCATCCGGACGGCCCGCTTTGCCCGCTCCCGTGTGCGTATCGCACGCTATGCGCTCGCGCCGTCCAAGCTCGCGCAGGATACCGCCATCTGGACGAGCATGCGCTCGACGCCAACCGGCGCTGACCGAGGCCTTGAGATCGCGGCCGGGCTGGTGAACGGACAATACAGCTTCGTCGACAAGCCCAACGTTGGTTCGCCAGTCCGCACCGGCGACGAACGGCATGTCATGCGACTGCAGCAGCTGGACGGGCGTGACGACTGGATCTGGAAGACCGATGTCGATCACGCCATCGGCCCGATGCCACCAGCGCGCGCGACCGACGTCTTCCGCGCGCTTTTCGCGTCCGCCGAACGACCCTCAGGTGCGGTACGCGCCGACTACCGCGCCGCATTTCCGCGCAGCGCACAGGCGTTCGGTCGCATGTTCTCAATCGACTCGATCAACACCGCGCTACAGACGGATGGATCAACGCTCGTTGCGCTTCACGTCCTGGTCAGCGACGACAACCTCAAACCGCAATTTCCGGCGTTCGCGAAGTTCGTCGAACGGTATGTGGAGAGCGCACGGTACCGCTATCGACTCAGCGATCGCACGGGCTCGGATTGGTTTGACGCGCAGCAGGCCGACAAGCGACTCGTCATCCGATTCCGCTCGCACAACGGCGAACTCCAGCCACTGCTCGGCGGCGCACGCCGCATGCCCGATTCGCTACTGCTCAACGTCGATGCGCTCGCGAAGCTGTCGTTTTTCACCGTCGGCGTGACAAGACTGCAAGGCGACTTCGTACACGTACACACCGCGACCGAACGCGGGTGGGCGATGCGATTTACCAAGGAGCCTGAATGGCATCTGCCACTGTTCACCGAGAAGATGCTCCAGACTCCTCTCAGGCGACCCTTTGAAGGCACTGGACTCGTCGCGCGACTGAGCTTCAAGAACGGAAGCGACGGGCAGACGCTGCTCTCCCGTCAGTTTGACGTCGCCATTCGCGAGAGTGCGATCGTGCGGTTCCTGGGCAACCTGGGCTTCGGCGCGATGAACGACTATGCGGGCGCGGTGGAGCTCGAGGAGCATCGGTTCATCGCGGAGGGGTTCGCCGCGGTGAGGGGGGACGTGGCGGGGATAGGGCGGTAGGGGCGGGGGGAAGTGCCGAACTGCCAGTGTCCAGTTGGCAGTTTGAGTTTCCAGTTTCCAGTGGGGTTTTAAGCTTCCGGTCGTCGTAACTCACCACTCGAAACTCAAACTCACCACTGCTTACTTGGCCTTTGGAGCCTACGCCACCCTCCCCGCGCACCCCTCGCCAACCCACAATCCCAAAGACAAAACCCCCCGCTGACCGTGAGGTCCGCAGGGGGTTGATGAAGTGCCACGCGCGCCGTCATTGGAACTCTCCGTCCTACCGAACGGCGGCGGGCCATCGTCTTGCCTTTCTACACAGTACTACGATCTAAAGTTCCGAGTGTCACAAACACGCCTTGTCTCGTCACAAACGTGGGCGACTTGTATCACCCGGTCTATGGAGCTGAGGGGGCTCGAACCCCTGACCTCTGCAATGCGAATGCAGCGCTCTCCCAGCTGAGCTACAGCCCCGACGTCCCTATTTTTCGATCTGGTTCCTACGAAACGGAAAGCCCCGCACCTGGAGCGCGGGGCCGTTCGGTTACCTCGGGAAGGTATTCCGCGAGTGGACGGTGTCAAGGCGCCATGGGGCTCCACGCTCTCGCCCGCTCTCGGGCGCCGGCCATTCGGGAACCGCACCGTTGCCGCATTGCGCTTACTGCCGAACCCCGTTGATCGTGAAGGATCCGTCCTCTGTCCAGAACCAGTCCGATTCCGCACCCCCTCGCTTCCGATTACGTCCGCGACCAGCTCGTCCCCCGTACGATCGACCTCAACGGCAAGCGCTACCATGCCGATGGCGAGTACGTGCTGTACTGGATGCAGTCGACGCACCGCCTGGAGGAGAACTGGGCACTGAGGGCGGCCATACGGACGGCGAACCGGATCAACCGCCCGCTGGTGATTCATCAGGGGCTCGATCCGACCTATCCGCACGCCGCAGACCGGCATCACACATTCATCCTGCAGGGCGCGCGTGAGACTGCGCGACGTGCCGACGCGCTGGGGCTTCACTACCAGTTTGTGTTGCGCCGGCGTCGGGATGATGACCGGCGTGTAGTCGACCGACTCGCGGCGCGCGCGTACGTGGTGTTCACCGACCTTTTTCCAACGGCCGGCATTCGCGAACGGAGTGCACGCTTCGCTGACCGGGTGAGCTGTCGGGTACTGGCAGTGGATAGTGTCTGCACGGTGCCGAGCGGCGTCTTTGAAAAGGCGGAGTATGCGGCGCGTACGATTCGGCCGAAAATTGTTCGGCTGCTCGATCACGCAACCGAACCCGTTGACGAAGATATGCCGCGCGTGCCGGTGAGTGTCGCGTTGAGGGCGTCGCTGTCCGATACGATGCAGACCACTCCGCTGTCGCTGCGTGACATGGGCGATGCAGAGATCGCGCGCGAAGTGGCGTTGTGCGAGATCGATCACTCGGTGCCCGCGGTCGCGATGCGTGGTGGCGCAGACGAAGCTGAGCGTCGGCTGACGCGATTTGTCGAACAGGCGCTCCCCGAATACGCGACGCGCCGGAACGAAGCGAGCGACGGCGAAGGCACCAGCAGTCTGTCGCCCTATCTCCACTACGGACAGATCCCGTCGGCGCGCGTCGTGCGCGTAGCGCGCGCGAGTGGTGCGCCCGAGGAGAGTGTGTACGCATTCGTTCAACAGGCGACGACGTGGCGCGAGCTCTCATACAACTGGTGCCTCAGAACGCCAACGTTCAATCAGATCACCTCGCTGCCAGCGTGGATTCAGCGCACGATGGACGAGCATGTGAACGATGCGCGTCCGGTATTGTACGATCTCGAGACGCTGGAAACCGGCGAAACGGGCGACGAACTGTGGAATGCGGCGCAGCGGCAGCTCGTGCGCACGGGGCTCATTCACAATTATCCGCGCATGCTCTGGGGCAAGACGATGCTGCTCTGGACGCGGGACTATGAGCAAGCATGCGCATGGCTGTTTCATCTCAACGACAAGTGGGCGCTCGACGGACGCGATCCCAACAGCGTTGGCGGCATTATGTGGTGCCTTGGCCTGTGGGATCGTCCGTGGGGCAACAAGCCGATCTGGGGGGGCCTTCGCCCGATGGTGACGTCGCGCGCGAAGCTCAAGTTCGATGTGCGCCAGTACGTCGCGCAGTTTCCGCCGGCCGGGAGTACATCGGTGGGATTGGGCTTGGGGATATGAACGGATAGACAGCTCTGGCAGAGTTACGAACTGGTAGGAACTGAACCCGCGCGAATCCAGGCAGCAGCGCTCTATCCGTTTCTATCGCTCGTTCAGTCATTGCGCACCCGCGCCGAGCATGTGAATGTGCGCGTATGACCAGACCCGCACCCGACCCGCATGTACTCCCGAGCGTTGCTGCAGTGCGCGCTGCGGCCGACAGACTTCGTGGCGTTCTCGAACCGTCGAGACTGATTCGCGCTTCGGCACTCAGCGAAACGTTCGGCGTTGACGTGTTCTACAAGTGCGAGTTCGAGAATCCCACTGGGTCGTTCAAGGTGCGCGGCGCGTACAACGTGCTCGCATCGATGACGCCGGACGAACGCGCCAAAGGCGTTGTAGCGTCGAGTGCCGGCAATCACGGACTCGGCGTCGCATACGCCGCACATGCGTTCGGCGTGCCGGCGATGTTGTACGTGCCGAGTACTGCGCCTCAGGTGAAAAAGGACGGTATCCGCGCGCTAGGTGCGACCGTCAACGACGGGGAGCCCGACTACGATGCAGCGATGGTCGTCGCAAAAGCGCACGGCGAAGCACACGGCATCCGCTTCATCAATCCGTGCGTTGGTATCGACTTGCTCGCGGGTCAAGGAACGGTCGCCCTTGAAGTGCTTGACCAGTGCGCCGATGTCGCGACCGTTGCGATCTGCACCGGCGGTGGCGGCTTGCTTGGGGGGATGGGCGTGGTGTTGCGCGCGTTAGCACCGAACGTGCGCATCACCGGTGCGCAAAGTGTCGAGACCGCAGCGATGACCAAAAGCGTCGCGGCAGGCCATGTCGTGCCGATTCCGTCAACGCCCACACTGGCTGATGGCCTCGCCGGACTCATCGACGAGGATGGGCTACACATTGGACAGTACTGCGCTGACGATATGGTGCTCGTCACCGAGGAAGAACTCGGTGAAACGATCGCCTGGCTCTGGCGCACCGAGGGTTTCGTGATTGAAGGCGCGGGCGCAGTGACGGTTGCCGCGTTGCGCCACGGGAAAATCGCTGAACCGAAAGGACCGATCGTCCTACTCCTCAGCGGTCGCAACATCGATGCGAGCAAACACGCCGCGCTGCTGGAGCGGTACCCGGCATAGGCACGCAGTCGAAAGCTGCAGCCGCAACTGAATAGCACGGATAGGAACTGATCAACGGCGATGAGCGTCGGGGATACAACGAACCGTCACGAAGGATGTTGTGATATCCGCTGGATCTCAGTGCTATCCGTTGCTATCGGTGAAAGTGAGTTGCGTTTGCTGTTCGCCTATTGACTCGTTGGCCAACGAGTAGCGTCGGGAGTACAAAGAGCACACCGAGTGTTCCCGCGATCGTGCCGCCGGCCGTCGCAAGTGCAATGGCTCCGAAGAGGCCGTTCGAATCAGTGCCGATCGAGAGCGGCGCCAGCGACGCCAGTGATGCGAGCGTTACGAAAACGATCATCCCCGATCGATCGAGCATCGCGCGCAGCACCTCGCCGGCGTCGAGCGCAACTGATTGTTCTCCGTTCGTCGCCTCATCGCGCCTAGCCCGTCGACGGAGCAACGCCGAGTCGACCATGAGGATTGCGTGATTGACTGCGAGTCCGACGACGAGAATCACGCCGACGGCCGCCTCACGCGTGAACGCGGTGTGTGTCATCCAAAACGCAGCCGCGACACCGGCGAGCGAGAGTGGTAGACTGAGAAACACCATGGCCGCGCCCCACACCGAGTCGAATACCAGCGCGACGGCCAGCACAACCAGTGCGATGCCGATGGCGAATACGAGCCAGAGTCCTTCGTCGCTCTTGTCCTCGTCAAAGCCGAATCGATTGCTGATATCCGTGATGGAGTAACCAGCAGGCGCGGAGAGCGATTTGACGAACGCTTCGTGCGTACGGTTGGCGAGCTTGGCTGGACCACGAAAATCGTAAGAGACTTGCAGGAGATACTGCTGATCTTCGCGGGTGATGGTGCTCAACGCTTCGCGCTCGCTGACCGTCGCGAGATCGCCGATGCGAACCGGTGCGCCTGAAACTGTCGGCACGATCGCGTCCTGCAGCTCGGTCAACGATCGGTCGCGCGCGCCGATCGCCTTCACTGTTACAGGGAGTTCGTCTCCGCCGATTTCAACAAGCTGACGACCGGCGGGCCCGCGTACTTCGCGCGCGATGGCGTCGCCCAGCTGTTGCGCGTTGACACCATAGCGCGCGAGCGCTGCGCGATCGGGGGCGATGGTGACCTGATAGCCACGCTCGCCGCTCAAGTAGCCGCCGGCGCTGATGCGGACATCTCTCACACGCGGGATCCGTTCGAGTCGTGTCTGCAGATCGGCAGCGATGCGACCGACGCCATCGTACGCGAAGCCGCGCACGCGCAGGCGAAAGGTCGACATGTTGCCACCGCCACCACCCGATGAGAACGCCGGGCCCTCACCGGAGACATTGATACTCGCGCCGCCAACGAGTACAGCGCGCTGTGTCATCGCCTCCTGGAGCTCCATTGGAGCGGCCGAGTTGTCAGCTGCACGTGTGAAAGTGACCAGCATTTGTGCGGAAGTTGTGCCGCGCGACGAGGATCGCACCTGCTCAACTTCGGGACGGCCGACGACAAGCTTTTCGAAGTCGTGAATCGCCGCGTCGAGCGATTGCGGGTCGGAGCCACGCGGAAAGGCCAGTCCAACGGACAGGGTTGTACGACGTTCACCAAATCCACCAAACGACGAGTGCGGCACCTTGGTGATAAATCCCCAGGTGAGCACACCGAGTACGACCACGGTCGTCGTGAGTGTGACTGCGCGCCATCGCAGCAATCGTGAGAGAACAGCAGCGTACAGTCGTTGCATGCGCGGCCATGCGCGCTGCCGTGTGCCGGCGCCACGCCCGAGTGCCGGCACCACCAGCAGCGCGGTGAACACGCTCCACGCCAGCGCAAAAACGAACGCTGCAGCGAACGGCACAAACGCAGCGCGCGCGTTCCCCTGCAAATAGAGGAACGGGAAGAGCACGACGGCGGTCGTGAGGGTGCTGCCAACAACAGCCGGTGCGATCTGAC
Organism: Gemmatimonas sp.; assembly: GCA_046590495.1. Classification (GTDB taxonomy): domain Bacteria; phylum Gemmatimonadota; class Gemmatimonadetes; order Gemmatimonadales; family Gemmatimonadaceae; genus Gemmatimonas. The sequence goes on from JBKJTE010000277.1 coordinate 23,000, forward strand.
GCGCGGCGATGGCCCGGCCGCTTGCGGTATCGGGCGCGGTACCGAGCCGCTGCACAACGACCAACCCATTCTGCACCAGTACACCCACGCCCATGCCAAGTCCGGCGAGTGTGAGCAAGTTGGCTGGAATACCAAGCAGATAGAGGGTGAGCGCCGTCGCAGCGATCGCAACGAGTGTGCTTCCCATGACCAGCGCGACCGCGCGCAACCGACGAAGCATCGCCACCAGCACCAGCAGCACGGCGCCAAACGCAATCGCACCACGTCGCGTGAGATCGGTGAGTTCGTGCGACAGGTCTTCGCTCTCATCATTCGCAATACGCAGTCGCACCATCGGCGGCAGCGTTGGCGCAATCTGGGCGATCGCCGTCCGGAGTAACGCCGCGGTGTTGATCGCATCGGCTCCTGGATGTCGCGTGATCTCTACGGCGACCGCGGGCTCACCATCGATACGAAAGAAGTTGCCGCGCGCGTCTTCCTCAGCGCGAATGGTCGCGAGTTCGCCTAACCGAAAGAGCCGATCGCCCGGACCATGCACGGGAATCGCTTCAAGATCACTGAGTGCGTTCGGCTGATCGCGTAACACCTCAGTACGTACCGTCGCACCGCGACGCTGCACACCAAGCGATTGCACGATGCGCGCGCTCTGCAGGGCGTCACTCAGCCGCTGCGGTGCGATGCCAATGCGCCGCAACATGATCGGATCGTACGCCACAGAAACACCAAGCGCGGTCCCGCCACGCAACTGCACCCCTGCCACACCGGGCACTGCACTCAGACTCGGCGTCACCCGCTCATCGAGCATCTTCTGCAGCGTGCCCGACGTGTACGGACCAAACGCGGTCAACGAAAGAAGCGGTGCTTCATTCAACCCTTCCGGTACATAGTTGGCGACGTTGGGCCCGTAGACGCCCGGCGGCATGTCGGCGCGCAACAGTTCGATGCGTTCAAGAATCGCGAGACGTGTCATCTGCACGTCCGCGTTCTCGTCCAGCTCCACCGTCAACTGCGAGTAGTCGTCGTACGAACTGCTGTTGATGCGCCGGACACCGCGCACGCCTTGCACCGCGGCTTCCAGCGGCGAGGTGAGATACGTCTCAATGACTTCGGGTGCGGCCCCCGGCATGCCGGCGCTGACCATGAGACGTGGCAATTCGACGGTAGTGCGCGTGGCCAGCGGCAGTCGCGCGAAGGCTAATGTGCCGGCGATGAACAGCGCGACGCACATCGCGCAGATGACGGCCGGTCGCTCGGTCGCAAAACGTATCATCGAACGGTGCGGCGCCTATGCCGCGGCGACATTCATAACGCGCGCAACCCGTCGTTGCGTGCGCGCCTCGCTACGGCGTTCCAGAACAGCGTATGCGACCGGCAACAGAAAGAAGGTCACCGCGAGCGCGCTGATCGAGCCACCGATGATGCCGGCCGCCAGTGGACGATAGAGCGCGCCGCCACTGCCCCATCCGAACACCAGCGGCAGGACGCCGGTGACTGTCGTGATGCTTGTCATCGCGATCGCGCGGAGTCGCTGCTGCCCGCCGAGCAGGATGGCGTCGTCGATGGAGTGCCCGTCTTCGCGGAATTTGCGGATCGCGTCGAGTTTGACGACGGCTTCGTTGTCCGCCATGCCGATCATGACGACGATGCCGATCAATGAGACCGCGTTGAGCGATTGCCCCGTGAGCCAGAGGAGCATCACCGCGCCCGCACCGGCCAGCGGCACGGTCAGCATGACGACGAGCGGGATGGTGAAGCTGGCGAATTCACCGGCGAGCACCAGAAACATCAGCAGCGCGGCGAGCAGCAGCACCAGCGTCAGTTCGTTGCTCGTACGCGCGCGTTCAGCGTCCGCGCCGCCAACATTCCAGGTGACGCCGAGTGGAAGGGACAACAATGCCATCCGCGACGAGACCTCGGCCGTGGCTTTGGCCGTGCCCCCACTTTCAACCAACCCTTCGACGATCGTGACCGGGCGTTGCCCAACGCGCACAACTTGGAGTGGCGCGCGCGTTTCGCTGATGCGCACCAGTTGTCCAAGTGGCACGCCGCGAATTGGTGTGCGGAGTGCGGTCTCCAACTCTTCGTTACGAGCGCCGACGTAACGCACCATGATCGGCGTGCGGCGATCGGTTTCGCGCAGCTCGCTCGCACTTACGCCACCCAGTGCACCCGCCAATGCGCTCGCAACCTGTTGCGGCGCAATGCCACGTTCCGCCATGCGCGTGCGCTCGAGCGCGATCTCCACAATCGGTTGCGTTTCGGCGTATGCGCTGCGCACGTCTGAGAGCGAGGTGACTGCACGCAGTGTGCGACGTACAGAATCCGCCCATCGCTGCGATTCGGCCACGGTGGGTGCGGAGAGTTCCACGCGAACCAAGCGCCCCTCGCGACCGATGAGTGAACCGAATTCGGATTGACCTGCGAGATCGATGGCGAGCGCCCCCTGGGCGAGATCGGGCACCGCCGCGCGTAATCGCTGCGCGAGGTCGGCGGCATTTGCGCCGTCGGGAACCGGTACAATCAGTTGAGCGGTCGCACTGGAACCCGGATCAGCGCCGGCGAGAATTTCTTCGTCGGTAGCTTTGCCGACGCGCGCGTAGATGCCATGCGCGCCCAGTGTGCGCGCGGCGCGCGTGAGACGTTCAGCTTGTTGGGTGGTGGCGTCGATGCTCGTGCCTTCGGGCAACTGCAGCTGTGCGACCAGCACGCCTTCGTCAACGCGCGGCAGAATCTCCTTGGGGAGAATCCAGACCAGCAGTGCCGTGACGATCATCGCGGCAAGCGAAATCGCGAACACGGTGTGGGTGTGGGCCAAGGACCAGACGACGCCGCGCTCGTACCAGTGCGTGAGCGTGGCGTCGTCTGGTCCTTGGCCCACACCCACACCGTGTTCGCGATTTCGCTTGCCGCGATGATCGTCACGGCACT
>JBKJTE010000348.1:0-4804 GCA_046590495.1 Gemmatimonas sp.
GTGGTTGAGGTTCGAGGACGTGTTGGATGGGGGATAGGGACTGGGGACTGGGGACTGGGGACTGGGGACTGGGGACTGGGGACTGGGACTGGGGACTGGGAGTGGGGAGTAGGGAGCAAAGGGGACGCAGGTTCAACTCGCCGACACGGCTCAGCATATTTGTGGCAGCGTGTCTCCAGAAGTTGACCCACAAGCTGGACGCGGAACGATCCCGAGGGTGTCATGGCTGGTCATAGCAAATGGAAGAACATCAGAAACGCGAAGGCGGCCACCGACAAGAAGCGCGGGGTGCTGTTCACGCGTCTTGTCCGTGAAATCACCATGGCGGCCAAGCTTGGCGGTGGCGACGCGGACGGCAATCCACGTCTACGCACAGCGATCGACAACGCGAAAGCGGTGTCACTCCCCAAGGAGAACATCGAGCGCGGAATCAAAAAGGGGACGGGTGAACTCGAAGGCGTCGATTACGTCGATGTGCTTTACGAAGCGTACGGCCCTGGCGGCGTCGCTCTGATGATCCAGGCAGTGAGCGACAACCCGACGCGCACCGTTGCCGACGTGCGCCTCAAGCTGTCGCGCAATGGCGGCAACATGGGTTCGTCCAACTCGGTCGCGTATATGTTCGATCGCAAGGGTACGATGTCCGTCGCGGCCGCCGGTGTGAATGAAGATACGATCATGGAAGCGGCGCTCGAGGCTGGCGCAGAAGACGTGGTGCATGAAGACGATGTCTTTGTCATCACGACGGACCCGGGCTCCCTGCACGCCGTGAAGGAAGGACTGGAAGCGAAGAAGTACAAAGTCTCGGACGCCGAATTGGGTTGGGTGGCCAAGAGCACGGTGCGGGTTGAAGGCACGGCCGCAGAACAGTTGCTCAAGTTGCTCGACGCGCTCGAAGAGTTGGATGACGTGCAAAAGGTCGACGCGAACTTCGAGATGGACGCGGACGCAATGGCCGAGGCGTGACCAGATTGGTGCTCGGAGTCGATCCGGGCACTGCCGTTACGGGGTACGGTGTCGTCGCGTTTGATGGACGGTCGGCGACACTGGTGGAGTGCGGTGTCATTCGCACAAACGCAAAAGACCCGCTTCCGTCGCGGCTGCACAACATTCACGAAGGGATCGCTGAACTCATCACGCGGCACACGCCCGACACAGTTGCCGTCGAAGACGTCTTCTACGCGCGGAACGTGCGCACCACCCTCGTACTCGGCCACGCGCGCGGCGTAATTCTCCTCGCAGCGCAGCAGGCATCGCTCGAAATTCGCGAGTATCCGCCGGCCGAGATCAAGAAGGCGATTACCGGCAACGGAGCCGCGACCAAAGAGCAGGTGCAGTTCATGGTTGCGCGCCTGTTGCGACTCAAGCATGCGCCCGAACCGGCAGACGCGTCGGATGGAGTCGCTGCTGCGCTTTGCGCATGTCTCGCGACAACCTTGCCCAAACTGAGTCAGCTCTCCCCTTCCCCACGAGCGCCACGATGATTTCGCAGGTTGCAGGCATTCTGGTTCATCGCGACCTCGATCGCTGCGAGATCATGACGGAAGGCGGCGTCGCCTACGAATGCGTGATTCCACTCTCCGTGTTCGAAACGCTGCCTGCTGAAGGCGAGTCAATCATGCTGCAGACGCATCTCTCGGTACGTGAAGATGCGTGGCAACTATTTGGATTCACGTCGCGCTACGAGCGCTCGATCTTTCAGAAGTTGCTCGGTGCGAAGGGTGTTGGTCCGGCGCTCGCGATCGGGATTCTGTCGTCGCTCACGGCCGAACGGGTCGTACGTGCGTTGCGCGAGAAGGACGTGACGACGCTGATGCGCGTGCCGCGTGTGGGGCGCAAGAAGGCGGAGCAGCTCATCCTCGATCTTGCAGACAAGATGGACACCGTTGGCAGCGCCCCGCATGTCGCGACCGGAGTGAATGCGGTCGCCGATGACGCGGTGCGCGCGTTGCTCTCCCTCGGCTACACGCAGGTCGAAGCGGATCGCGCGGTGCGAGGCGTTGTTGAAGGTGGCACGAAAGGCGACGTGTCGGTCATCGTGCGTGCAGCGTTGGCGCGTCTGGCATCGTCGTAGTCGTCGCGCGCAGCTGGCAAAGCAGATCGTACTGCAGCGCGAACCAGCCGATCAGCGTAACGATTGCCTTGATCTGATAGTGCCCGTGCACCGCGATCCGAAACTGCTTAGGCGTGAGATCCGATCCGCCAACTGAGCCAAGCAGTACGATCGCGAGCACCAGCGCATCGCGCCACCGCTCCCGCGGCATCGTTGCCCACCAGATGCCAAGTCCGGCGAACGCAATTACAAAACTCGGCGACTCCGCCATGTGATTGAACACAACGGCAAAGATCAGCAGCGACGAGAGTAGCAGCCGACGCACGATAGCGTCTTCGTTCCAGCGGCTGCGTGCAAGCCACGCTGACGCCACGAGCCATGCCACGCCAAGCAGTTGGACAGGCGCGTGCGGTATTCCGCGGCCGAGTGCGATTTCGACTATGCCGCCCAACCACGCCATGCCCACTTTCGTGTTGTCCTGCCGTTGCACGGCAAGCCACGAGTCGTACTGAAACCGGAGCGATTCTGCTGACGTCACCACCAGCGGCAGCACGAGAAACGCGAAGCCGATCAGCGCGCACCACGCGACATGCCGCCAACGCATTGGGGTGAGCAGGCCGAACAGCCCCGCGCCCAACGGAAAAACTTTGATCACAGCCGCGCCGATGATTGCGGTCGCACCGGCAGCTGCGCGTCCGCGTTCGAGCGCAACGACTGAAAGAATCATCAACCCTGCTACGAGCGCATTGCTCTGGGTGTTCTGCAGTGCGCCGAGTGCTTCGAGCAACACAATCAACAGCGCGGCAACAGCAGCGCGTCCGGGCAGCAGCAGGACGATCGAGCCACTCAAAGCGACTGCGTTCAGCAGATTCCAGAACAACAGACCGACACCGTACGGCAACACGGCGAACGGCGCAAAGAGCAGTGCGCACGTTGGCGAATACTTGAACAGATCCCAGTGCTCGGCTGGATACGCCGCGTAGAGATCCTGGGCACGCAGCAGGTGCCCGAAGCTCGCGCGAAAGATCGCGAAGTTGTTGCTGCGTGCGTGACCGAGCGTTTGTTGTGCTGTGATCGCCGCCGCGATCAGGAGTGAAACGGCGACAGCGATACGTCCGCTGCGCGCGCCGTCACTCGTCTGCTCACGCACGCGGGCTGAGTCCGTCAACGAGCGACGTGCGATAGGCCTTGAGCGCTGGCACGAAACCGATCGCGATGCCGGCAAAGAACACGACGGCGAGATACATCCACTCAGTCGCGCCGAGCGGGCGAATTGTGAGATGCAAACCGAAACGCTCCTCGATGGGCGCCTGACCAAGCGTGAGGCCGGCGTACACGAACGCAACGCCCAAGACACAGCCCAGGAATGCGAGTAATCCTGACTCGAGCACGAGGAGCGAAACAATGACGCGTGGACCGGCACCGATCGCGCGGAAGATGGCCATCTCGCGTCGGCGAGCTTCGAGCGACGAATAGAGCGAGACGAGCATGCCGGTGAGTCCGATTGCGACAGCGAAGATGGCAATCACACGCAAACCGACTTCAGCACCGCCGATGTTCTGCCACAGCTCACCGAGCGCGACGCCCGGAATAACCGCGGTCAGCGGCTCAGTGAAGTCGGTGTTCATCTCACGCTGCAGCATCAGCGCTTCGAAACGATTCTTGGTACCGACAAAGAACGCCGTGATCTGATCGTCCGCGTGATCGTGGGCTGGCTGAACGGCGTCCCGTTCGGCTGGCGCGACCGTGGGGGCTGGCTTTTCAGTGGTCGCCTTCGGCTGCGCCCTGGCGATCGGCGGCGACTCTGCACCCGGCATCACCATCGGGGTGCCAGGCGGCGGGGATGCGCCCGGCATCACCATCGGCGTGCCAGGCGGCGGAGACGCGCCCGGCATGACCATCGGCGTGCCCGGCGGCGGTGATGCACCCGGCATGACGGCCGGCACATTCGCTGGCAACGGCGTTGCTGCTTGCACCGCACGCTTGGGCCTTGGCGCTGCATTTGTCGCAGCGACCACGGCCGCCCTTTTTGTGACAGGCAGCAGCGGCTTTTCAAATCCTTCGTGCATCGCCTCGATCCCTTCGAGCGTGATGTACACGCTCCGATCGATTGGCGTAAACGTGCGATTCAAAATTCCGACAACGATGAACGGATGCCCTTCGTGACTCGACGTGCCGATATCCTTCATGCCGTGCGTCACGGTCACATGCGTACCAATCGCATAATGCAACCGACCGGCGACCTCACTGCCGATCACGACATCGCTGTCGCCAGCGAATGATTGACCGCTGGCAAACGTGACCGGCGTGTTCTGACGAAACCGGTAGCGTTGAAAAAATTCTGGCGTCGTACCTACAACACGAAATCCGCGATGACTGTCGCCGAGTGAGTAGGGAACAGCCCACTTCACAGCCGGATGCGCCTTCCATCGCTCGAACGTCGCGATCTTGACCGAACCCGCAGGTGATCCGATTCCGAACACGGTGCTGAGCAATACCTGCAGCGTCCCACCGCGCGCGCCGACGATCAGATCGGTGCCGCGGATGGTTCCAGCAAAACTCTCACGCACACCGGCGCGGACATTCTCGATACCGACCAGCAACGTCACGCTCAACGCAATCGATGCAACCGTCAACGAAGTCGTCAACAGTCGGCTGCGCAGTGAACGGAGCGCGAGACGCGGAATCAGCATGAGAGCATCAGGGTGCGGTCGACACTACGCTGACCGACGCGAGTCTGCGGCGCGATTG
>JBKJTE010000357.1:0-9509 GCA_046590495.1 Gemmatimonas sp.
GCAACGCCGCCCGCCAGGCGACCCAGACTCTCCAGACGATCGGCGTCGGCCGCAAGACGTTCGGCAGCGAGCGCGCGTGCTTTTTCGTCGAGCAGTGCAATGCGCTCTCCGACAAGCGCGGCAAGAATGAGCAGCGTCCCGCTGACAACGGTCTGCAACACCTGCACGACAATCATCCACGGTGCCAGGTCGCCCAGTTGGTCAGCGGGAGCGGTCGCGGTGTGGATGAGGAAGAAGAGGATGCGAAGGAAAAGGAGCCCGAATGCCCACGTGAGCAGCAGCGAGGTCGCGCGGGCGCGCCGATTGTCGTTCCGGCGCCGGGCCGCCAGAATCGTCCAGGCGGCAAGTGCAACGAGGAGGTAGACTCGCTGCAGATTCTTGACTCCGGTCGTATCGGCGAAGGAACGCATGAACCATTCGGTGATCACCCACGTACCGACTGCTCCTGCCGCGCCGAGTCCTAGCATCAGGAACACGTTCGGCACGGGAGAACGCACGCCGCTTAGTTCGTCAATGCTACAGCGCGTCAAAGGAAGCGCCCCGACCAACGCGAAGAGCAGAATTTCCGTCGGGACCACTACTCCGGGCATCACCGTCGACACAATCGACGGCACGACGTACGACAGCCACGACAGTCCCCAGATCACGGCCAGCCCCCAAACGCCGCGTCGCCCGAACATGCCAGCAATCGCGAGCAACGCAATTGCGGTGGCCATCCCGACACTTGCCTGAACCCAGATTGACAGCGGTCCAGCGGAAAAAGGAAGTGGGGTCAAGTCGTCACGTCAGCGGAGGGTTTGACGGCGCCACCTGTTGCCACATGACAATCACAAACGGCGTCTGCAAAGCATACGCGCGCAACCGTCCCGTCGCAGGCAGTCGGGCGTATTGATTCTCCGCATTCCGCTTCGGCATCAGTCGGGGTGCGCTTGTGTCGATACCCGAGCCGGACTAGGTTGCCCATCTGCCTGTCATGGGCAGTGCCGCACGCATAGCTCAGTCGGTAGAGCACATCCTTGGTAAGGATGAGGTCACCGGTTCGATCCCGGTTGCGTGCTTGGAAAGCCCGGTCCCGTCAGGGGTCGGGCTTTCGTTTGCCGGTGCTCGCACCCGGCTCCGGTCGACACAGTTGCCTCCGGAATGAGGCCGCCCGGTCTTCGTGGCCCAACGTTTGCCTTGCGTGCCTGAATCGGCACTGATACGTTGTAAGGCTCACCCCTCTGCGCTCTGTCTCGCAGTTCGGTCGAACCGCGCTCACCGGGGTATTGGATGGCGCTCCCCCTGCGACGCTCCTCGGCTCCGGCCGCGGGATCGTTCGGGGTTTCGGCCGTTCAGCACCTCGAGTCGGCGCGTGGAACCGGGAGACCCATTGAGGCCGCGCGCTCAGCGAACGCGAGCTGCGCACTCAGTGTCGGAAGCTGCAGCACGGAGTCGCAAATCATGGCGCGCGAGAAAATCATCCTCGGTTGCACCGAGTGCAAAAACCGCAACTACTTCACGATGAAGAACAAGCGTCTCCACCCGGAGCGCGTGGAGTGGAAGAAGTATTGCCCGCGTTGCAACTCGCATAAGACGCATAAGGAAACGAAGTAGTCATGGCCACCTCGGTCGAAGTCGCCCGTCCCGGGCTCGGCACTCGGCTGGTCACGTTCTATCACGACGTGGTTGCCGAGATGAAAAAGGTGACTTGGCCCGATCGCCCGCAGCTCCAGCAGGCGACGATCCAGATCATCATTTTCGTGCTGCTGCTCGGCGCCGTGATCGCGCTGATCGATGTCGCGTTGCAGGCGCTGTTGGTGCGCTTGCCCGCAATGTTGATCCGCTGAGCCCGCACGCGTCGATGCTCGAGCACCGGTGGTATACGGTTCAGACCACGTCTGGACACGAGAATAAGGTGCAGCGCCTGATCCAGCGGAAAATCGACATGGATCCGGCAGCGCCCGAGGATCGGTTGATCCGGCAGGCTCTCGTGCCCACGCAGGAAGTCGTGGAAATCAAGAACGGCAAGAAAGTCACGGTCGAACGCAAGATATTCCCGGGATATGTGCTCGTCGACATGGTGGCCAGTCAGGACACCCTGCACGAGGTCAACGCGATTCAGGGCGTCATCAAGTTCGTCGGCAAGGACAAAGACCCGACACCGCTGCGGGATGACGAAGTGCGTCGCCTGCTCGGGACCACTGACTCAGGCGAAGAATCATCGGTGAAGGAAGAAATCCCGTTCCTCATCGGACAGGCGGTGGCAATCACCGAAGGGCCGTTTGCGGACTTCAACGGAACAGTTGAAGAAGTGCTGCCCGATAAGGGGAAGGTCCGCGTGTCGGTCAGTTTGTTTGGGCGGCCGACGAGCGTGGAACTCGACTATTTGCAGCTGCGCGGGTATTGAAGGAGGAACCACTCAGTACCGAGTGGTGAGTTTGAGTCACGAGTGACCCGTAACGACACTCGCTACTCGGAACTCGAACTGCAAACTGGCTACTGTAGTTATCAGTTAGGGATGTAGGGCAGAGTGCTTCGCCCTCCCCCGTCGCTCACCACGCCGACGTTAAAGAGTCCTGTGGCAGCACGATCGCGCGAGGACAGTCCTCGTGTGCAACCTGCGTTGAGGCAATCGCATGGCAAAGAAGGTCACTGGATTCGTCAAGCTGCAGATTCCGAGCGGCAAGGCGAACCCGGCGCCCCCCGTGGGTACGGCACTCGGCCCCCAGGGCATCAACATCATGGCATTCTGCAAAGAGTTCAACGCTCGGACGCAGGGTGGTGATATGGTGATCCCGGTCGAAGTCACGATCTACGGCGACAAGTCGTTCACCTTCATCCTGAAGACTCCGCCAGCTGCGGAACTCATCAAGAAGGAGTTGAGCCTCGAAAAGGGCTCGGGTCAGCCAAACAAGGTCAAAGTCGGAACGATCACTCGCGCGCAGCTCAAGAAGCTGGCCGAAATCAAGATGCCGGACCTCAACACGGAGTCCATCGATTCTGCAATCGCCATGATGGCGGGTGCGGCGCGTTCGATGGGCATCACGGTCAAGGACTGAGCATGAAGACCTATGGAAAGAAGTTTCGCGCCGCGAGTGAGCGTCGCGATATCGCCAAGTCGTACGAGGCCAAGCAGGCCATCGCCCTCGTGAAGCAGATGAGCTTTGCGAAGTTTGATGAGACTGTCGAAGTCGCCGTCCGCCTTGGTGTCGATCCGCGCCATGCCGATCAGGTGGTACGTGGAACCGTCGTGTTGCCCGCAGGTACCGGCAAGACGATGCGCGTACTGGTGATCGCCGCTGGTGCAAAGGCCCAGGAAGCGACGGACGCTGGCGCCGATTTTGTCGGCACGGAGTTCCTCGCGAAGATCAAGGAAGGCTGGCTGGACTTCGACGTCATGATCGCCACACCGGACCAGATGGGACAGATCGGCCAGCTCGGTCGCGTCCTTGGCCCCCGTGGTCTCATGCCGAATCCGAAGGCTGGCACCGTCACCTTCGACGTGGGTAAGGCTGTCCGCGAATCGAAGGGCGGCAAGATTGAGTTCCGCGTCGACAAGGGTGGCAACGTGCACGCCCCCATCGGCAAGGTCTCCTTCGAGCCCGACGCATTGGCCACGAACTTCGCGGCGCTGATGGACACTCTCGTCCGCTCCAAGCCGACCGCGGCGAAGGGCGTCTACATCCGGAACGTCGCGATCTCGAGCACCATGGGACCCGGCGTCAGTGTCGACACCACGCCGTACCGGTAACAGGACGAGACCATGAAAGCCAAACCAAAAGCCAAAAAGCACGACAAGCAGCTGCTCGTGGATAGCCTGAGCGCCAAGCTCGGCACCGCGTCAGCGCTGTACTACACCGACTTCACCGGCTTGAACGTCAAGCGCATGACGGAACTCCGTCGTCGCCTCAGCCGCGTTGGTGTGGAATACGTCGTGATCAAAAACACGCTCGCGCTCCGTGCCGTAAACGAAAGCGGTCTGGTGTCACAGCGTTTGAAGGGTCCGACGGGTGTAGTGGTGGCGAAGGATGCCATCGCCGCCGCCAAGGTGCTCGCCGATTTCGCGAAGGAGAACGATCAGCGGCCGTCGGTGAAGGGTGGCATCTACGAGGGCAAAGCCGTGGACGAAGCACTGGTCAAGAAGTTGGCCACGCTCCCCACGCGCGAAGAAGCGCTCTCCATCTTTGCCGGTTACCTGAACAGCATTCCGATGATGTTCGCCCTCGCGCTCGACGCCCGAAAGACACAGCTCGAAGGCTCCAACGAACTTCCCCAGGCGTCTGCCTGATCACACGCCCCAGGCTCCCTGGGGGAATATTTACGGAGAGTATCAAGATGGCTAACACCGCACTCAGCAAGGACGAAATCATCGACGCGATCGGCGCGATGAGCGTGATCGAGTTGTCCGAGCTTATCGAAACGTTCAAGACGAAGTTCAACGTCACCATCGCGGCCGTTGCCGCCGGCGGTGGCGGTGGTGGCGCGGCTCCTGCCGCCGCCGTCGAAGAGCAGACCGAGTTCACGGTCGTGCTCAAGGAAGCAGGTGGCAAGAAAATTCAGGTCATCAAGGTCGTGCGTGAAATCACGGGTCTTGGCCTCAAGGAAGCCAAGGATCTCGTGGATGGCGCGCCGAAGGCCGTGAAGGAAAACGTCTCGAAGGATGAGGCGGCTACGCTCAAGGCCAAGCTCGAAGCAGAAGGCGCGACCGTCGAAGTGAAGTAAGGCGTCGAACCCGACTCGGGCATCGCTGCGGCGGTGCCCGATCACCGGGCCTCGATCCCCTCACTTCCCCTCGACGTCTCCGTGCTCCAGCCGACCAATCGGTTTCTTTCGTCGAAGTACCACTCCGCCCCGGTAGCGTCCAACGCATTTCTTGCGAACGACGCCCTCGGGGATGGAGTGTTTTGCGCCTCCGGCATCTCCGGATTCGGTGCGCCCCGCTATGTGGGTGAGCCCCTAAGGACATGATGAACCAGATCTCGTTTGCGAAGCTCGAGACGGGCATGGATATGCCCCATCTCCTCGACATCCAGACGCGCGCCTTCGAGTCGCTGCTGCAGCTTGACGCAGCACAGCTCGAGCGCGAGGACGTTGGACTCGAGCGCGTTTTCAAGGACCTGTTCCCGATCACGGACGTCCACGAGAATTTCTCGTTGGAGTTCGTGCGGTACAGTCTCGGTGAGCCGAAGTACACTGTCGCCGAGTGCATCGAGCGCGACATGACGTACTCGGCCCCACTCAAGGCCACCCTGCAACTCGTCATTTTCGAAGACACCGGCGACGGCACCAAGCGGCCCCGGAACATCATCGAAAAGGAAGTCTATCTCGGCGAACTGCCCCTCCTCACGGAGCTCGGCACCTTCGTCATCAACGGTGCCGAGCGCGTCATCGTCTCGCAGCTCCACCGTTCACCCGGTGTGGTGTTCGAAGAGTCGACGCATCCCAACGGACAGCGTCTGCTCTCTTCGCGCATCATCCCGTTCCGTGGATCGTGGGTCGAGTTCACCGTGGACATCCACGACGTGATCTACGTCCACATCGACAAGAAGAAGAAGTTCCCGGCGACGGCGCTCCTGCGCGCCTTCGGCTACGGCGAGAATCGCGACATTCTCCGCCTGTTCTTCGCCGAACGCGATCTCGATCTCCTGAAAAAGCGCGAGACGCGCAACGACCAGCGTGAAATCCTCGGCGCGATCATCGCCGAAGACGTCACACTGGACGGTGAAGCGGCCGCTGCGGACGCGCCGAAGCCCAAGACGAAGAAGGCCAAGGCCGAGCGCGAACGCGCCGAGTCTGATCTTCTGGTCCGCGAAGGCGATGAACTGACGGAAGAGGTGTTGAATCGCCTCGTGCGTCAGGGGCTCTCGACCGTGAAGGTGTTCGCGTCGTACACGCAGATCGATTTGCGCGACGAACAGGACGCCATCGATCGTGGTGAGCGCGACGTGCGTCGCACGTTGGCGCGTGACATCAGCGATGCCACCACGGGTGAGGTCGTCGCCGAAAAGGGCGACGAGCTCACCGATGCCGTGATCAAGAGGATCCGCAAGTCGGACACGACCAAGGTGCACGTCTTTGTCGCGTCGGGTCGCGCGGAATCGACGCTGATCAAGAACACGCTGCTGAAGGATCCCACCAAGGCGGAAGAAGAAGCGCTCAAGCAGATCTATGCGCTGCTCCGTCCGGGTGACGCGCCCAATCGCGAAACGGCGAAGCAGGCGCTCGAGCGCTTGTTCTTCTCACCGAAGCGTTACGACCTCGGTCGTGTCGGCCGCTACAAAATCAACCAGCGTCTGCGTCTCAACACGCCGATGTCCACCACGGTTCTGACGAAGGAAGACTTCGTCGAAATCATGCGTCAGCTCGTTGAGCTGCACGAAGGACGCGGCGATGTCGATGACATCGATCAGCTGGGCAATCGTCGTATCCGCTCCGTTGGTGAACTGATTGCAAATCAGTTCTCCGTTGGCCTCTCGCGCATGGCGCGATTGGTGAAGGAGCGTATGTCGATCAACACCGATCCGGAAAAGATTTCGCTCGATGATCTCGTCAACGCCCGCACGGTGTCGGCGGTCATTCAGGCGTTCTTCGGATCGTCGCAGCTGTCGCAGTTCATGGACCAGACCAACCCGCTCGCCGAACTGACGCACAAGCGTCGTCTGTCGGCGCTCGGACCTGGCGGCCTCACGCGCGAGCGTGCCGGCTTCGAAGTCCGTGACGTGCACTACTCGCAGTACGGCCGCATGTGCCCGATCGAAACGCCGGAAGGTCCGAACATCGGACTGATCACGTCGCTCGCCTGCTTTGCGCGCGTGAACGATTTGGGCTTCATCGAAACGCCCTACCGCGTCGTCAAGGAAGGCCGTCTCACTGGCGAAATTCTGTGGCTCGACGCGAACAAGGAAGAAGACGCCATCATCGCGCAGGCCAACGCCAAGCTTGATGACACTGGTGCCTTCGTCGAAGATCTGGTGCTGTGCCGCAAACGAGGCGACCTCCCGCTCACGCAGCGGGAGAACATCGACTACATGGACGTCGCGCCGGAGCAGCTCGTGTCCATCGCGTCGGCCTTGATTCCGTTCCTCGAGCACGACGACGCCAATCGCGCGTTGATGGGCTCGAACATGCAACGTCAGGCGGTTCCGCTTCTCAACCCGCAGACACCGCTCGTTGGTACCGGACTCGAAGCCACGGTTGCCGTGGACTCGGGCGCGGTCATCATCGCGCGTCGTCCGGGTGTCGTCACCAGCGTGACGGCCGACGAGATCATCGTCGACGCCGGCCTCGTTGAAGGCGGTATTGAAAGCGACCGTCCGCTCGCCCGTCTCACACAACTCGATCGCTACAAGATCAAGAAGTACTGGCGCACCAACCAGGACACCGCCATCAACCAGCGTCCGCTGGTTCGCATGGGTCAGCGTGTCAACAAGGGTGAAGTGCTGGCCGACGGCGCTGCGACCGAAAAGGGTCAGCTCGCACTCGGCGCGAACGTGCGCGTGGCGTTCATGCCGTGGTACGGTCACAACTTCGAAGACGCCATCATTCTGTCAGAGCGCCTGGTGAAGTTCGACGTGTACTCGTCGATACACATCCAGGAGCTCGAACTGCACGTGCGCGATACCAAGCGCGGGCAGGAAGAGATCACGCGTGAAATCCCGAACGTCGCGGAAGAGTCGCTGACCGATCTCGACGAGCGTGGCATCGTGCGTATCGGTGCGCAGGTGAAGCCGGGTGACATCCTTGTGGGCAAGATCACGCCGAAGGGTGAAACCGAACTCTCGCCGGAAGAGAAGCTCCTCACGGCCATCTTCGGCGAAAAGGCGAAGGACGTGAAGGACTCCTCGTTGAAGGTGCCGCCCGGTATGGAAGGCGTCGTTATCGATGTGAAGATCTTCTCGCGTGTCGAAGATCAGGTCGTAGAAAAGGATCGTGGTGAGCGCATCGGTGATGTGCGTCGTCAGGAAGGCGAGGAAAAGATCCGCGTCAACGAAGTGCGCGACGGCGAAATTGCCGCGCTGCTCGCTGGCGAAACGGTTTCGCTCGCGCTCAAGGCTGGCACCGTCGAGGAAGCAATTCCCGCCGGCACCGTCCTCACGAGCGAAGCGCTGGCGACGATCAAGTTCGCGACGCTCGATCTCAAGACGTTCCGCGTTGAAAGCAAGAAGGCGAACGACAAGGTCCGCGATATCATCGATGCTGCCAACGAAGAGAAGGCACACATCGAAGAGCGCGCGGAAGAGCGTATCGATCGCATTCTGCAGCCGGATGAATTGCCGCCGGGCGTCATCCAGCTCGTGAAGGTGTATCTGGCCGAGAAGCGCAAGATTTCGGTCGGCGACAAGATGGCCGGACGCCACGGCAACAAGGGTATCGTTGCGCGTATTGTGCCCGAAGAAGACTTGCCGTTCATGCCGGACGGAACGCCAGTCGACATCGTGCTCAATCCGCTCGGTGTGCCGTCGCGTATGAACGTCGGACAGATTCTCGAGACTCACCTTGGGTGGGCCGCGAAGCTGCTCCGTTTCTACGCCAAGACGCCCGTGTTCCAGGGCGCGAACGAACGGGAAATCGGTATGCTGATGAAGCTCGCCGGTCTTCGTTGGGCGCGCGAAACGCTCTCCTTGGGCAGCGCAGAAGCCGATGCGACGCCGCAGGACGTGCGCAACCTGTTGTCCGATGTGCGCCCGGAGCGCACGGCACCGGACAAGGTCGAACTGTTGCACCACGCGTCGCTCAACGATCTCGGCGCACGTGGCATGTCGACGGATACGAAGGGTGTGTTTGCACGCATTCGTGAGTTCCTCGCGAATAGTGCGCGCACAATCGCCGAACGTGAGATGGTGTCGCTGAACGCAGCGCTGGCCGTCAATCGGTCGCTCGAAGGTGCGCCGGAAGACGCAGCGATTGCCGTCGCCGCACTCGAAGCGGAGTTGGCATTGAGCCCCGCGGACACCCTCAAGCGCATCGGGCTGCCGGCGCTTGCGGGCATGCTCGGACCGAAGGGCGAGTCGGACGTCGAAGCCGCCGGTATGGAGCTGCTTGGTCTCTCGGGTCTGACCACGGCGGGCAAGGTGCGACTGCGCGATGGTCGTACGGGCGAAGAGTTCACCGCACCGGTTACGGTGGGCGAAGTCTATGTGCTCAAGCTCTCGCACTTGGTCGATGACAAGATCCATGCGCGGTCCATCGGACCGTACTCGCTCGTAACGCAGCAGCCGCTCGCCGGTAAGGCGCAGTTCGGTGGCCAGCGTTTCGGAGAAATGGAAGTGTGGGCGCTCGAAGCGTATGGCGCCGCGCACACGCTCCAGGAAATCCTCACGGTCAAGTCGGACGACGTGAACGGTCGCAGCCGAGTGTATGAGGCGATCGTGAAGGGTCAGAATCTGCCGGAGCCGGGTATTCCGGAGTCGTTCAACGTGCTCGTGAAGGAACTCCAGGCGCTCGGCATCAAGGTCACGCTCGGTTCGACAGATGGAAACGGAGTGGACGTGGTCGAAGGCGGCAGCAACGGTAACGGCGGGGAGGAGTAG
>JBKJTE010000279.1:0-10785 GCA_046590495.1 Gemmatimonas sp.
CCGGCGAGTGAAGAAGCGCCAGGGGTCGTTCCGTGAGGTGCACGGCACAACCCAGCGTCAGTTGAGATCGACGTAAACGGTATTCAGCGGACCATCTGCTTCAAGCGTGTCGTCATCAGCGCGCAGATATCGCCACCATTTCACATTTGCCGCGACTGAGTTGCTCGTGTACTGGCGAATCGCGGAGTAGGGGACGGAAATCTCCTCGCCGGGGGCAAGCACCGGAGAGCCGGCGCCGGTCGGTGGATACTGCAGGATCATCATCGCACCGCTGTCGATGATCACATAGCCAACAATCGTCGACGTGTCGTTGCGCAGCACGAGATTGGGTCGTGCTGCGCGGACTGAAAGCGTGCCGATGGCGGCGCCTTCGTTCACTCTTCTCCTGGCGGCTTGGGCGCTTCGTATTCATCCTTTGGCAGCTTGAATGCAGCAGCGATTTTTGGGTCGCCGTCGATACCGAGCACACGTTGGGCGATGTATTCGCCGACGACCGGGCCGAACTTGAACCCTTCGGCCTGCCCGACACCGGCAATCCATGCGTTCATGGTGTCCGGCACATGATCAACGATGAAATCGCGATTGATGCTCTGCTCGTAGTGACAGCAGCGCGTCTCCAGCAACGGAGCATTAGCCAACAACGGGAAGCGTCGCACGACAAATCGCTTCATGCTCTCCACCTGCCCCGGCGTGATCAGTCGCGTGCTCGTATCCGGATCGTTCTGCAGCGGATCGGGCGGCGATGGCGGCGGCGCATTCTTGGCCTTCAACTCCCGCTCGGCCTTTTGCTCCGGCGTTTCCGGTGGAAGCGGCGCGGCAATGCCACCACGCACGCGGAATCCACGACTGTCCGTCGGCAGCGCTGCCCATCCGGTCACACCCGGAAAGTTGTAGCTGGGCAGATGCGGATACGTAAAGCGCGAGTCGCCGACGGGCGTGCCCCAGTACGTGACGTAGCCGAGAGGCACACGCATACGATTTTCCATCAATGTGGGAAAGAGTTTGCGCAACCATGGTCCGCAGGCGAACACGTACGCATCGCCGCGGATGACCGTGCCGTCTTCGAGCCTCACGCCATCGAGTTGCCCGTTGACGATCCTGCCGATGGTCGCGCGCGACTGGATGAACTTGACGCCGTTCTTGATGCCGACCGCGGCGACCGCCTGTGTGGATGCGCGCGCGCGTGCGACACCGGCATCGGGTTCGAACAGTGCGACCGTTGTGTCGTCTGCGTTGATGACGGGCCATCGTTTGCGTACTTCAGCGCCGCTGAGCACTTCGTACGCGACGTTGTTGGCTTTCCAGTACTTCTGCGTATTCTGCAAAAAGGGTTCGTCCTTTTCGCGCATGATGATGTCGCCGGTCGTGTGAAAGAATTTCGTCCGGAAGACGGGTCCCCACTCGGCGTCGAAGGCGCCCCACCGTTTGATCGCTTCGCGTGCCCATGGCGTCCACAGTTCGCCGCTGGTGCGATCACCATACGACGAACGGATGCCGCGCGACTCGTCACCACTTGTGGAGCGTGAATTGCCGGCACCGTACTGGTCGATGAGTGTGACCTTTGCACCGCGCTGGCGCAGGTGGTACGACGTCCACCCACCCCATGCGCCGGCCCCGATGACCACAACGTGGCCCACTCCATTCCCCTTTCCGCGTCGCTGGGCCTCAATGCCGCGGACGGGTGCCGCGGCGCCGGCCGACCCGGTCGCGCAACCAGTGGCCAGCAGGACTCCCGCCCCCACACTGGCGATACGCAGGAAATCTCGGCGGGCGATCGACTCGTCGTCGGTTACCTCGCTCAGGAACGGGTTGGTATCATCCATCATGACGTGTGCGGGGTAAAGGGTTTTTGCGAAGATGCGACCGTGACCGACGTGTCGCAACGAACTGTTGCAAATCGAGGTGCGCGTGTACAGGTTGGCGGCCATGTTGCGAGGGACGGAACGGCTCCGGTCGGCAAGGCACAGCGGTGTGCTTGCAATCACACTTACCGCGGCGCTGATGGTCGGGGCGACCGCGGCGCGTGCTCAGTCGGCGCCCCCGCCGGCGAGGGCTGATTCGTCGGAGATTGTGAGCTACAACGAAGAACAGGCCGCGCGCGGCGATAAGGTCTTTTCGCAGGTGTGCATCAACTGTCACACGCGGCGCGATATGTCAGGACCCGATTTCCGTCTCAAGTGGAACGGACAGACGGCGTACGATCTGCTCGATCTCGTCAGGACGACCATGCCCGACTCGGCACCCGGCTCGCTCAGCCGAGAGGCGTACATCGACGTCACCGGCTACCTCATGAAGCTCAACGGGATGCGAGCTGGAGCTGCACCACTTCCCGTCGACTCGCTGTTGCGTCACATCAAGCTCGAGATACCGGCAGCAGCGCCACCATCCAGCGCATCACTCCCCTTTGCTCCGAGGTTGCCGATGTCCCGCACGGCCCATTTCCGTTCGCCCTCGTCGTTCGCGCGCACCATCGTATACGCATTCGCGCTCACGACGTTCGCATCACCCGCGCTCGTTCAGGCGCAGGGGCGCGAAGCGGTGATCCCGGCCGGCATGGCCGCGTCGGCGACACTCTCTCCAGGCACGAAGGTCGGCAATCTCGTGTTCTCTTCGGGGCAGCTTGGACTCGATCGTGCGGCGCCTGACACAACGGTTGGCGGTCAGACCAAGGTCGCGCTCACCGGCATCCAGAAGATCTTCGAGGCCGCAGGCAGCTCGATGGCGCAGGCGCTCAAGTGCACCGTGTTTCTCATCGACGTCAAAGACTTCGCGGGCATGAACGCAGCGTACAAGGAGTTTTTCCCGAACTCACCGCCGGGTCGCTCGACGGTAGTTGTTGCGGCGCTTGTTGCGGCGGGGGCGAAGGTCGAGATCGAGTGCGTGGCGGCAATACCGGGGAAGTAGCTGGGTACTTCGGATCACGCGAAAGCCCGCGAAGAACAGCAACTGCCGTACACAGAGAACTGCACGAGAAGCGCAACTGCGAGAAAAGCAGGAGAACTTCAACAACCTTAATGGTTGTTGTTTTTCTCCTGCTTCTCTCGTTTTACTCTCGTGCAGTTCTCCGTGTACTGCAGTTCTCCGTGTACTGCAGTTCGCCGTTGCTACTTACCGGCCGGCCAGATCACGCCCTGATTCTTGCGCGCCACCGTACCAATGCCTTTGTACCTGAACTTCTGAAGGCGCTTGCCTTCGTACGTTTCCGTGGTGTAGACGTTGCCCTTGGAGTCAGTGGCGATGCTGTGCACCGCGAAGAACTGCCCGGGCTGGCGTCCACCATCGCCGAAGCTGGTGAGCACCTCAAGCGACTGACGATCCATGACATACACGCGCTCGTTACGACCGTCGGCGAGGAAGATGTATTTCTGCGCCGCGTCCTTCGAGAAGGCGATGTCCCACACGGAACCGTCGCCGCGGGTGCGAGGTGCGATCTGCACTTCCTTCACGAAGGAACCGTCCTTCTTGAAGACCTGAATGCGATTGTTCGGACGATCGCAGACATAGACAAGTCCGTCCGTCGTTGGCTCGGCGCAGTGCACCGGATTACGGAACTGTTTCACGAGTGGCGCGTCGGGATTGTACGGGCCCAGGTTCGCGTCGTCCGGCTTGTTGCCGTACGCACCCCAGAAGCGCTTGATCGCGCCGGTGTTCATATCGATCACGGCGACGCGCTTGTTGCCGTAACCATCGGCAACGTAGGCCTCACTCGCTTTCGGATCGAAGGTGATTTTGGCCACGCGTCCGAAGTGCGATGTGTCGTTGCTGCTCACCGCCTGCTTGGACTTCCCATACTGCTTCAGGAACTTGCCGTCGTGCGTGAACTTGAGAATGTGTGAATCGCCGACGCCGTTTCCGCCGATCCAGACATTGTCTTTGTCGTCGATGGAGATGCCGTGATTGGATGACGGCCAATCGTATCCGTCGCCCGCGCCGCCCCACGCTTTGACCATGTTGCCGGCCGGATCGAATTCCACGACTGGCGGTGCCGCGCTGCAGCAATCGCCCAACGGCGGGTTTGCCGCGCCACCTGACTCCGTCCGTTGATTCAACGTCGAGTCGCCACGATGGATGATGAAGATATGATCGCGACTGTCGATACCGACACCGATCACGGAGCCGAGGATCCAGTGATTGGGAAGCGGTTTGGGCCAGACTGGGTCCACTTCGAAGCGCGGCGCCTGCACTGTCTGCCGGACGTCCGCGCGAAGTGTCGCCTGTCCCACGGCCAGTGCGATCACCGTCACACCCAACACTCCCCAGATGACTCGTGTCCGCGTCCCTGTCATGTGTAGCTCCAGATTGTGGCATGCCCCGTGTGTTTTACGCAGGGCGATGATAAGTTCGGGTGATAAGTTCGTGTGAACTAACGCCGCCTCCCACCGCTGTCCAGAGACTGCCGCCGACTGTGTTCGGTCTCGCTTCGCGATTCAACGTCCGCGACCATCATCGTTCGACGATCGCTTCCCGTCCCATCATCCGCATTGCACTGCGTGTCGTGCTGTTGGTGGTGGCGATGTTGCTTTGGCGATTTGTCGTCCCTATGGCGCACGAAATCCCGCCCTCCGTGGTGGTGCGCGCCTTCGTGAAAGCGGAGGGGCAGCGACTGCGCGTGCTGGTGCGTGTGCCACTCGAAGCGATGCGTGACGTCGAATTTCCGCTGCGAGGCGTAAACACGGACGCCGCGTCGCTCGATCTCGCGCGCGCCGATTCCACGTTGCACGATGCGGCGAAGTTGTGGGTGGCTGACGCACTGGTGTTGTATGCCGACGAGGTACGACTCGACGCACCGACCATCGCATCGGTCCGCGCGGCGCTCCCCTCCAATCGGGCCTTTGGCAGCTACAGCGAGGCCCTGGCGCAGCTGAACAGCGAGCCGTTGGCGGGCACGACGGATGTGCCGTGGAAGCAGGTGCTGCTCGATGTGATGCTCGAGTACCACGTCGAGCGCGCCGATGCCACCATCTCGATCCGGCCCGCGCTCGCGCACCTGGGTGTACGCACGACGACCGTGTTGCACTATCTACCCAACGATGGCAGGGAGCGCGTCTTCACGTATGACGGTGATCCGGGGCTCGTGCACCTCGAACCGGGGTGGTGGCAGGCTGCGAGCCAGTTTGTGGGCGCCGGTTTCACGCACATTCTCGATGGCATCGATCATCTGCTCTTTCTCTTATGCCTGGTGGCCCCGTTTCGAAAAGCGCGTCCGGTCATCGCGCTGGCTACGGCGTTCACGGTGGCGCACTCGATCACACTCGTCGCATCGGCCGCCGGTTACGCCCCCGACGCGCTCTGGTTCCCGCCGCTGATCGAAGTGTTGATCGCGCTGTCCATCGTGTACATGGCGTGCGAAAACATCGTCGGCGCCAAGATCGGCCGGCGGTGGCCGGTCGCGTTCGGATTCGGTCTCATACACGGATTCGGCTTTTCCTTTGCGCTGCGTGACACCCTGCAATTTGCCGGCTCGCATCTCGCGCTCTCCCTTGCCGCATTCAACGTCGGCGTTGAACTCGGCCAGCTCACCGTCCTTGCCGTCATGATTCCAGTGCTGCACTTCTTATACACGCGCGTTATGGACGAACGGATTGGGGTTGTGTTGTTGTCGGCCATTGTCGGACATCAGGCGTGGCATTGGATGATCGATCGCGGGACCGTGCTGCGTCAGTATTCATTCGTCTGGCCGACGGCCGATGCGCTGTTCGTTGCGAACGTGATGCGCCTGCTCGCGATCGTGCTGGTGCTCGGAGCCGCGGCGTGGGCGATCTCCGGACGGGTGGGCCGCTGGCTCGCTCCATCGCGCTCGTCGACAGCGATGGCGTTGCTGGTCGCACTCGTCTCGTTCTTCGCGCCCGACCCGGCGAGTGCACAGGCAGCGGCACAAGCAGCGGCACAAGCGACGGTACAGAAGACGACCAAGAGCACGCTGGCCGGCGTGTACACCCTGCAACAGGCGGCGGCAGGCAAGGAAGTCTTTGTGGGGGCGTGCACCGGCTGCCATACATCGGCCTCGCACACGGGCGCAATCTTTCTGTCGCATTGGGCCGGCAGGCCGCTCAGCGAGTTGTACGGCTTTGTCAGTCAGCGGATGCCCAAGGCAACGCCTGGAAGTCTGAGCGAAGACGAGTACGTCTTTGTCGTTGCATATGTGCTCAAGATCAACGGCATGCCGGCCGGAAATACCGAACTCTCGGGCGATCCCGAGCTGCTGAACACGATTCGCTTCGACGCGAAGCGTGGCGTGATTGCGCCGAAACCACGGGCACCGGTTGGTACGGGCGCAAAAATAAAAAAACCGACAGCCAAACGCGGGACGACTTGAAGTCGAAGTGATCAACGCAGTTGCCAACGCAGTGAAGTGCACAGTGACGAACGCAGTGAAGTACAGAACAACGCGACACACACACGCAATGGAGCATCCATGATGCGGTCGAAGACGAGGTTGCCGTTGAAGTTGTCGTTGAAGTTGTCGTTGAAGTGGTCGTCGATAACCGGGCGCACGGCGACCGTTGTCGTGCTTGCCGCCGCGGCCATCGGCGGGGTGTTGCTGACGCAGACCGTGCGCGTCGGCGACGCCCAGACCAAACCGCTGGTGCGCGGCAACGCCTACGGCGAATGGCGCTACTGGGGCGCCGATGCGTGGAGCACACGCTACTCACCGCTCGATCAGATCAACGCGAAAAACTTTGACTCGCTGCAAGTCGCGTGGGAGTGGAAGGCCGACTCACTCGGTATCGATGAGTACTACCGCACCACGCCACTCTATGCGAACGGGCGCATGTTCACCGTCGCCACGACGCGTCGCATCGCAGCGGCGATCGAACCGTCGACCGGCCGGACGCTCTGGACCTGGCATCCCAAGGAAACCATCCGCTGGCAAAAGGCACCGCGTCAATTTGCCGGACGAGGCCTGTCATACTGGAGCAGCGGTGGGGTTGAGCGCATCCTGGTTGTAACGCCCGGATATCATCTCGCGTCGCTCGATGCAAAGACCGGCAAGCCCGATCCGGCCTTCGGCAAGAATGGCGTAGTCGATCTGATGGATGGACTGGGCTACACGCTGGTACCCCTCGCCGTCGACGACTCCGGTCCCCTGATCATTTCCGATGCAGCGCCGGCACGAAAGGCGAAGCCCGGCGAAACATGGAACGCGAAGACCAAGACGGGTGCGGACGGCACCATGGGGATCGATCCGGCCGAAGGCCAGATCGCCGCGAGCTCTCCGCCGATCGTGATCGGCAACGTGCTCGTCGTCGGCAATTCGTCGATTCATGGCTACTATCCGACACGTACGCACAATCTGCCGGGGATCATTCGCGGTTTCGATATTCGCACCGGCAAACAGCTGTGGAAGTTCAACCTCGTTCCGCAGCCCGGTGAGTTCGGTTCGGACACGTGGAAGAAGAGTTCGAAGGCCGGCTCCGATGGCGTAGGCAAGAACGATGCGTGGGCGCCGTATTCGGCCGATCCGGATCTTGGTCTCGTTTACATCCCGGTCGGCATGCCGCTGATGGACGAGTACGGTGGACATCGTCCGGGCGACAACCTGTTCGGCAACAGTCTCGTTGCACTCGATGCGAAGACAGGGGTGCGCAAATGGCACTTCCAGATGGTACACCACGACATCTGGGATTTTGACGCACCGATGGCGCCCAACCTCCTCGACATCACCGTTGACGGAAAGCTGCGCAAGGCAGTCGCGCAAACGACCAAGCAGGGGTGGGTCTACACGTTCGATCGTGCGACCGGTGAGCCGATCTGGCCCATGCCTGAAACGCCCGTGTTACAAAGCGATGTGCCGGATGAGCAGACGTCGCCTACCCAACCGATTCCGAGCAAGCCTGCGCCGTACGCACAGCAGGGACTCGTGGAATCGGATCTCATCGACTACACGCCCGCCATCAGGGACTCGGCGCTCAAACTCGCGCAGGCCTGTCGCATGGGGCCCTACTACGTTCCGCCATCGTTGAGCGATGGCAGTGGCAAGTTCGGCAAGAAGTGTTCGTGGTATGCGCCCGGCGCAGCTGGTGGTGTGAACATCGACGGCGGTGCCGCAGTCGATCCGGAAACCGGGATGATGTTCGTCGCATCGATCAGCCCGATGAGCACCACGTCGTTGCAGAAGGACCCGTGCTCTGAATTCCGCTACAGCTCACCGCACGACAGCTGCGGGCTGCTTGGCACGCCCGCGCCACCAGCAGGCTACAAGCCAAGTGGGCCGGCACGCGGTGATGGATTCTCGGGACGCGCAAACGGTTCGCGTATCGGCAATGTGTCCATCGTCAAGCCGAAGCCGCTGGGCGGCATCACCGGCTACAACATGAACAGCGGCGATAAGTCGTGGTGGACGTCGAATGGTGGCATGGTGAAAACCACTAGTCGCGATCCGATGTTCGCAGGCGTGACGCTGCCCGACGTTGGCGCAGGCGGTCAGGCGCAGGTGATGAACACGAAATCGCTCATGATCTATGGCACCGGTCGTGGCGGTGGCGTCCCCGGTCAGCCAGCGCAGTTGTTTGCCGTAGACAAGGCCACCGGCAAGCAGACCGGCGCCGTGAAGATTCCGAGCAAGACGACGGCGGTGCCGATGACGTTCCTGCACAACGGCGCGCAGTACATCGTGTTTGCGACGGGAGCCGAAGAGCACACCAGTCTCATTGCGCTGAAGCTGCCGACGAAGAAGTAGGCTCGACGTCGAAGTTCGATTGGTGCAAATCGCGCGGCCCCTGCTCCACAGGGCTCGCGCGATTTTTTTTGGGCCGGTCAAACGGAAGAGCTTGACGGACCTGAGCCTTCCGACGTGTTTTTTACGCTCACTGATCGGGACAGATTCTTCTTCGCACGTGTTCGCACTCAACGGAGGGTCGATTGGCTGGACTGAAGAAACACGTGATTGCTGCAGCGCTCGGTATCGGTGCAGCCATCGGATTCGCAAACGATGCCGCCGCGCAGTCGACGACCAGTATTCGCGCGACCAGCATCACCAGCGGGAATTTCCTAGGCTATTTCGGGCTTGGTGATCTCGGAGGCGGAGTAGGGCACGGCACCTATCAGCTGGGTAGCTGTGCTTACGACGGCTTGAGCCGCACCAACTGCACTACAGCCGGCAACTACATCGAACTCGCCGGCAGTGTGAGCCCCGGCGCCACGGGCACGTTTCTGTGGCGTATGACGTGGCTCGGCAACGTGCCGAATCCGATTCAGGCGAAATCGATTTCGCCCGGCAACAACACGCTGAACTTGTACTCAGTGCCCAACGGTGCGTTTTTCGAAGTGACGCTGTCGACCGGACTGTACGCCAATCTCGATTTTGGTGCGCCGGACACACCGAATCCGAGTGGCGGCGTACTCAATTGGCAGGCATTTCTCACCCAGAATCCCACGTGCACCGGTGCCCCCACCACGTGTTCTGTTGGTGATGTCGGCCTGTCAAATGGGTCGCAAATTTTCTCGCCGCTGGGACAGTTCAACATGCAGCTGACGCATCCCGCGCAGGTGGTGCCCGAGCCTTCGACTGTCGCGCTCTTCGCTGCAGGACTCGTCGGGCTTGCTGCCCTCAGCCGGCGTCGCCGTTCGAGCTGATCGTAACTGCAACTTCGATTGCGGATGTGCAAAGGGGACGCCAATTGTTGCGTCCCCTTTGTGGTTTTTACCGACCAAGAGCCTACCCACTGCTACACGTTCGCCATCTGCACCACCCGCGCGCGTACGGCCGCCAATCCCTGCGCCAGCGTGGGCGCCAACGCGAGATCCCCTTCAGTCAGCAACATGTACTTCACCGTTCCGCCACCGATGTCGCTGCCCAGGGCAGACACAAGATCGAGCAGCACGTTGTATGCACCGCGCGTCTTGTGTACATCAGTCATGGCTTCGCTTGGCGTCGATGCAGTGAACGCCGAGCAGCTGACCAGTGCGTCGTTGGCATTGACGTACACCGTGCCGTTGATCGTCTGACATCCTTCCGACCAGCTATTCACGTCGCGCGTCATCCCTCGTCCGCCCCAGTGAATGTTGATCGTGCCATTTGCTTCGAGCCCCTTCGCGAGATCGGCGTCATCAACGCGCTTGTCCTGGCCCGCACGCACAACGAGAACGCCAACACTCTGCGGACGCAGCGCGAGATACTTGCTCTGATGCCAACCGAAGTGGTAGTCGTGTTGGGCAGGCACCAAAAACGGCGGACCCGCCGGGTTGTCTGAGGCGCCGGGCTCCGTCGTTCCCTGAAATTTGAAGACGAGCCCTTTGATGAGCAGGATGAAGATGTCGTCGAACTTTCCCTGCATCTCATTTCGACGAATGCCGATGAGATGAATGTTGTTGGCTGATGTGAAGTCCCACTGCGCCACTTTCCGAGTGTCGCACTTGGTTGCAAAGTCGTTCACCAACTGCTGCACACGCGTTGGTGCCGCGAGCGCCTTCTGCTTCACGCGTTCAAGCAGTGCGAGCCAATCAGCGGATTCACCGGCAACCGTCGCACCACTCCTCCACGCGTCGATCGTTGGCGCCCACACGGTGTGCAGCCTACCATCGATCCATCGTTGCAGATGCGCCTGCGATTTCGGCCCGAACTGACCGTCGGGTATGCAGTCGAGCTTCTCCACCGAACGCACATATTCCTGAAAGAGTCGAATCGCCGACTGCGTGCGATAACCGCAGATGCCATCAATCGCGGCCCCGGGAAAGAACCCGATGTCCTTGAGCGCCTGCTGCACCTGAGCAACGCTCATTGTTGCCGGCGCATTTGCAGGCAATCGTTTCGCAACGATCCGGTCGACACCGCTCGCAATCTCG
>JBKJTE010000289.1:0-22771 GCA_046590495.1 Gemmatimonas sp.
ATCCACTCGCCGACGGCTTCCGTCGCGCGTGGCCCGCGATGAAGGCACCACTCGCTACCGATGCGATGCACGTCAGCGGTGGCGGTATGCTCGGTACGATCGACGGCCATGTCGTGCGCGTCGGGTCACCGGCATTTGTGCGCGATGGCGTGAGCGTCGCCGCGCGCGAACACGACGCATCGCTCATCAACGCAATCGACGCCATCGATCGCACGCTCACACCAGTACACGTCGCGATTGATGGTGTACTCGTTGCGGCGGCGGGTCTGGGCGATCGCATCCGCGACGATGCACTCGTCTCATTGCAGCAACTCCGTGCGCGTGGTTGGCGTACGATTATCCTCAGCGGCGACTCGAGCGATGTCGTTGCATCAGTCGGTCACGCACTCGGCTTTCGCGCTGACGAGCTTGTCGCCGCCGCATCGCCCGAAGACAAACTGGCGTTCGTCGAGTCGCTGAAAGTCACGGGACCGGTCGTCATGGTGGGCGACGGAGTAAACGACGCCGCTGCAATTGCTGCGGCCACTGTTGGCATCGGCGTGCATGGCGGCGCGGAAGCGTGTCTCGCCACCGCCGACATCTATCTCGCACGTCCAGGACTCGGCGCACTCGTCGAACTCACCGATGGCGCACAACGCACCATGCGCGTGATCAAACGCAACATCGCCTTCTCGATCGGCTACAACATTGTCGGTGCGGCACTCGCCGCGACCGGTCTGCTCACACCCCTCATCGCCGCGATCCTCATGCCCACCAGCTCCATCACCGTCGTACTCGCTTCGTGGTACAGTCACACCTTCGCGCGCAGCTCGCGTCAGGAGCAGCCCGTATGAGTGTCATCTTTGTGGTCCTGCCGTTGGCGCTGGTGATCGTCTCGGCCGCCGTCTTTGCTTTCGTCTGGTCCGCACGAAGCGGTCAGTTCGACGACCTTGAGACCCCTGCGGTGCGCATGTTGCATGACGACGCGCCGACTGCGGGACCGCACGTGCCTTGACCCTTCCCTGCATTGGTCCGACATTCTTTCCATGTCACTGACTTCATCGAACGACCCATACGGCGGTTCCGACCGCCGAAGCAATCCGCGGCTTCGTGAACTCGTCGATGAGATGCTGGCGTCCATCCGCGCTGCGTCCAACGTCGACCTGTGGACGAATGACGAACGCGCCCGCTACCAGGCCGACATGGCGCGCATCATGGAATCCGTTCGTGAACACGCCACCGATCGCAGCCGCATGCCGGGCTCAGGTCGCGACTGATTGACAGGTCGTGCCGATGTCCGTGTGAACGCGCGCACCGTCCACACGTGACCTCGGTCGATCTTTTCCTCGGAGTTGCGCGCTCGGCGGTCGCGGCACAGTCGTACGAATTCGAGCGCAAGCGACGGAGTGTCTGCTAGTCCGCCGAGTGCGAGGTTGCGTCATCCAAACGCACCTGCACTTCGGAGACTACCATGCACAGCTACGAACCCAGCTCCCAACAGCGTGACGCTCGGCTAGACGTTCAGACTGACCTTGATCGCGCACTGAAGCACGATCTGACCACACCGCCGCATCGTCTTGCCCGCCGAGCCGAATCAGCGATGACCATTCTCACCGACGACGCGCGCTACACGGCGCTCGTGGCCCGCGACAAGTCGATGGACGGCGTGTTCTATTACGGCGTTCGCACCACCGGTGTGTTCTGCAAACCGTCGTGCGGCGCGCGCACGCCCAATCGCGTGAACGTTTCGTTTCACGCGACGATTACCGATGCGATCGCGGCCGGTTTCCGTCCCTGCAAGCGTTGCCGTCCCGATGCGACGGGAGCGGATCTACACGCAGAAGTCGTGACGGCGGTCTGCCGCCTGATCGACGACACGGTTGCGGGAGACCAGCATTCGCCAACGCTTGACGATCTCGCGCGACGTACCGGCTTCTCACCGTTTTATTTGCATCGACTGTTCAAAAAGGCAACCGGCGTCACGCCCCGCGCCTACGCGGCCGGTGCACGCGCACGCAAACTCCGTGAGAAGCTTGGTGACAGTCGGACGGTTTCCGAAGCCGTGCACGACGCAGGCTATTCGTCATCAAGCCGTTTCTACGAACGGTCCACCCAACGACTCGGCATGACACCAACGCGCGCAAAAGGAGGCGGCACCGGCGAGACGATTCGCTTTGCAGTCGGTGAAAGCTCACTCGGCCCGATTCTCGTTGCGGCGACGGAAAAGGGCGTCTGCTCCATTCAGTTTGACGATGACCCGCAGGCGCTCGTACACGCGCTCGAACGCCGCTTCCCGAATGCAGAACTCGTTGGTGACGACGCACAGTTTGCCGACGTCGTCGCCAGAGTCGTGGCGTTTGTTGAAGCGCCGAGTGGTGGATTGGACTTGCCCCTCGACATCCGCGGCACCGCGTTTCAGGAGCGTGTGTGGAGTGCCCTCACAACGATCCCACTCGGTCGCACGATGACCTACACCGAACTCGCCAACGCCATCGGCATACCGACTGCCGTACGCGCGGTTGCGAGCGCTTGTGCAGCGAACGAGATCGCGATGGCGATTCCATGTCACCGCGTCATTCGCGCGTCAGGCGAACTGGCGGGCTATCGGTGGGGTATCGAGCGCAAGAGCACAATTCTCACGCGCGAACGGGGTTGATGAACTGCGGCCACCAGTTGCGCGAATTACCCGAATACAGCAACTACAACCGCGAGAATGACTGCGACTGACCAACTAAAGCGCTGAAGCAGAAAAACCGCGCGGATCGCGCGGTCACTACAAACCACTCAGAAGTGCTGTTGAAGTATTCGTGCAATTCGCGAAATTTGCGGCCACGTGTGGTTCGCGGAATGCGTGGCCGCTTTACCGCAGTTTCATGATCAAGCCGTTGTGTGCCTTGATCACACCAGCGCGCAGGATCTCCAGCCCGTTTTCGTGGCAATAGAGTCCCATCTGGTGCATGTCCATGAGCTCACGATATCCGTGGTTCATGAAGTCGGACATGATGTTGTAGTACACGCGTGTCTTGAACTGATTGCGCGGTGTCGTCATCACGACATATCCGCCCGGCTTGAGAAACCGCCGGTGCATCTCGATACACTCTGCCTTGTGTGAATCGGGAAAGTGCTCGAGCAGTCCGATACTCACCACCACATCGAATTCCTTTCCGTACTTGAGATCGCGGATGTCCGCGACTTCGAACTTGATCGGCATCTCGTCGCGATACCACACGCGCTTGTGCCCGGTCGTTGCGTCGACGCCCAAAAACGGATAGTTGAGCGGAAATTTTCCGAAGCGATCCGTCGCGCAGAATTCGTCGTAGTCCACGAGAACGATCTCACCGCCCGGATACATGGCCGCGATCTGCATCGCTTCGTACCCGTCCGCTGCGCCAAGAAAGAGGATGCGCGGCTTTTTTACGTCGAGACCCGCAAACAGCGAACGCTTGCCACGCGGGTCCCACACGGCGTCTTCAACGCGCATGATCTTGTTCCACGCGGCCAGTCGGACCATGTCTTCGAGCGTGTGCTGTGCGTCATGCATGTCGAAGTGCGACAGCGCATGCGTGAACTGCGCGCGCGCCTGCACCTGCGCGTCCGGCACGTCGGTCAGGAAAAACTGATGGAACGCCGTGTTGAAGAGTCGCCACCCTTCGATAATCGGCAGCGGTGCGTCGTGCCTGCGCTCGTAGTCACGACGGGCGCTCGACCACTTCTCCGTTCGATACGGTCGTCCGACCTGCTTCCATGTCAGCTTCGACCAGTCCGTGGCCGCCATGTCGACAAACATGTCCGGCGCTTCGTCGCGTGTGTCGATGACAAACTGCGGCGTCAGTTCGCGGTGGCCGATCGCATGGCGTGCCCCGCGCGGACGGCCCCACGGGCGATCGGTGTCGGCGGGGAAGGAGCGGGCGGGCGCGGTGGTCGGCGCTTCGGGCGAGACGAGCGTAGCCATTGTGGGAGGGGCTGGGGCGCTCACCCAGTCGTCTCCGCCACTCGTCTGAACCACGGAGTGGCGTGTCGTGAGTTCGAGTGCCGAGTAGTTAGTTTAACGCCCCGGGTCGAACCGCCACCACCCCGCAGGAAAACCCAAAACTGGTAACTCAAACTCACCAGTCGAAACTGGGCAGTTCTGATCATGCCGCCACCTCGATGCGGTCTGGGTGGACTATACCGTGCGTTGGCTGGAGCGGCGTGCCTGATCGTTCGTCGTGAGAGGCCGAAAAGTTGTGGCTTCGGCCGAAAGAGCGAGCCCGAATAATCACAAGAACGGGCGCGGCCCGCGATCACGAGAACAATGCCGGATATCCAATCATAACACCTAGTGTCAGATACTGCCTTGTGATAGGTTTCTAGATGTCCGTCGCTCCCCGGCCACTCCCGCGTACGTTTCAAACGAAATTTTTCGCGAAACAAGCGCGCAAGGCGAGGATTGAGGTGAAAGAATTGCGCCGGATCCTAGCCGAAGTGGCCGAAGGGAAAGCGGTGAATCTGGGAGGCGGCGTCTTCAAGAAGCGCCTCCAGCAAAACGCGTATCGGTCCATCATCGTCGCGAAGAGTGCGGACTACTGGGTGCTCGAATTCTTGTTCGCCAAAAGCGACGCCGATTCGATCACACCGGCCGCGCTCGATGGATTTCGCACGCTGGCGAGCGCCTACGCCAACCTGAAGCCGTCTCAGCTCGCACAATTGCTGGCGAACGGAGAGTGGGAGGAAATTTTGTATGACACCAACCCGTAAGCCGGCGAAGTCCGCCACCAAGGCGACGCGTTCGCCCGCGACGGCCAAGAAAACGACGCGTCGCTACAAGAGCGCGGTGTTTGAGGCACTACATCGCTCCGCGAGCGCGCTCCACGAGGTCGGCGCGATGAATCCGCAGACGATGCGGAACTTCGACATTGCGTGCATCGAACCGCCGGCTACTTGGGACATGAAGAAGATTCAGCGCCTCCGCCAACGGTTTAGCATGAGCCAGCCGGTGTTCGCCGCATACTTGAATTCGACGCCGAGTACGATTGCGCAATGGGAGAGTGGCGCAAAGCGTCCCTCGAATATCGCGGCGAAGCTGCTCCATGTTTTCGCGAAACACGGACCGGAGTTCCTGCGATAACGCACGAGTGTGTGGAGTCACCAACGCAACGGGTAGCAGCAACGCTGCCGCGTTGTGCTACGCGCGAGCCTTGCGTCGAAAACTCCAAAGCTGACCAGTTGTCGTGGCTGTAGGAACCACGATGTATCCGCCCTCCATCGTGCCGATCACTTCGTTGCGGGATGCGCCCCACGTCCAATAGTGCGCCGCGAGGTATGCACACAACACAGCGTCAACCATATCCTCGAACGCCTTGAGTCGCTGGCCATCAAGTATTTCGAGATCAACCAGGCTGAAGTCCGAGAGTATCTCGTTGGTGTTGAGTGGCACGTCTGCGTTGGTCAGCTTCTCCAAAAGTTCTTTGCGGAATTCCGTGAGTCCTGCGCGCTTCCGGGCAAGCGTTCCCTTCTTGTATGAGATGATCTTTTTAAGATCGAACAACACGATGTGTGCCGGGTGCGGATACACCTCGAACATCCACTTCCCGTCTCGCTTGGCTTGCTGCGACGCCGCGACATCGTGGGACCACCCCATTTCCTTCAACGATTCTACAAGCAGCAAACTCCGTCGTGACTTGATTCGTCCCAGATTGGTCGTGTGCGCCGATGCGTTTGCATGACCGAACTGGCGACCAATTTCTGTTTCGCAGCTACGCTGCCCGTCGGGATTGCTGATGATCAACGGCGCGTCAATCGCGAGCACAATGTTGGTATCGTTCAGTCGGCGCAGGATATCGAGGATCTCCTTGTCCTCATGCACCGAGTAGCGGTCGATAAGCGTGACTCCTTTGGCATCACCTGCCATGATTGCGAGTCCCGATGGTTTATCGGATCCGTGCCACGCAAGATCAAGCCCAACAAACAGAGCCACGCATTACCTCGGGAGTTGGGGTCAGCGTGCGGTTGGCTACAGCGCCAGCATCACGTCACGTTGAATCCCAGGAGTCGACCAGTAACCACTCGTCCATGCTGCATTCGGCAATCGCGGCGCGGTTGACGTTGTCGGATCCCTTCCATGTTTCGTGGTCTGGTCGTGGATGCTCAGCATCCGCGGCGCGCCCTGTGCCCGGTGGGCCGCGCACGATCTCCGGCAGGAAGTTTGCGACTGTGATGGTATAGCGGCAGGGATAGGCGTCGCCACCAAGGTCGATAGCCTTGCCGTCTCGGACCAATGCGTCAATCCAGACAAGACCGAGCGAACAGGAAGACCACGATGCCAACTCCGGACCGGCCTTCGTACCGAACGTTGCCGGCTTGAGGTGCCCTTCCGTCTGTCTATGAATACTCGTAAGCCAGCCCATGTCGATGGCCCTAGATATTGTCTGGCGTGTGCATGGTCCGCAAATGCCGATCGATCGCGAGATAGTGTTTTGTGACCTGCTGATTACAGACTCGGCAGTACAATTGCTTGGGATCGTTCGTGTACTCCCACCAGCGAACTTTGCCAAGGTAAATCGTGGCCGGGACGATCGTCATTCGGCCGTCAACCACTTCGCCGTCGAAGAATGGTGGTGCGTTGCCGCTGGATTTGGCGAGATCGCCGATAGCGTAGGACATGGAATGACTGTCCAATGAACAGGGCGGGGACTTCGTGAGTACTACCATTCTATCAAGGGGGTCTGACAGCGCTGTGGTGGAATCGCGCGTGGTTGAGACACCCAGTCGTCTCAGCCGCTCGTCTGAACCACGGAGTGGCGGGTCGTGAATTCGAGTGCCGAGTAGGGAGTTAACGCCTCGTGCCGACCGACCACCACCCCGCTGGCCAACCCAAAACGGGTAACTCAAACTCACCAGTCGAAACTGGGCAGTTGCACCCCCACGCCTACCCCCCGTAAAACTCTTCCGCCGCCTGCTTATTGGCCCTATGCTGCACCGCCTCGGCCTCGTCCGCCGTCTGCGGATGATGCTCCACGTGCGCCGCCAGCTCCGCCTCCCGCTGCGCCAGCAGCACCCAGAAATCGCCGCCGTCGGCCCCCGGTCCATTCTCCGGCGGGAGCAGCGCGTACATCGCCTTGTACATCATCGAGAATGCCCAGAACAGCGACAGCATGTCCGGCACGACGAGCACGACCCGCGTGATCGCGTTTACATTCGCGACCTGATCGTTGAACGCCGGCGTATTGAAAGGCGCGACGACCATACGAAGGTTGATGCCGTAGTTGAACAGTCCGCACAGCAGATTCGTCGCACCGATTATCAGTGCCGAACGGCGCAGCGACGTCAACACGGACGGGTCATCCATCAACCGATCGAGCGAACGTGCGCGCTCCGGGGTGTCGGGTCCAAGTCCCTGGAAGGCGATCGCACGAGTGATCGGACGAGCCAGGAATGCGGAGCCACCAAAGATGATCACGGCGAGGATGTAGCTCGCGCTGTCCTTGAAGGCGAAAAGTGCGCCCGAGACATACCAGAACGCCAACGCGCCACGCATGATCGCGGAAAAGCCGCTGTAGCTCGAGATGAAATTGAAGCGCCGCGTGATGACGAACAGATCGAGCATCACCCACGCCACCGGTACCAACGCCGCGACGAGATACGCCGGGAGTGTTCCGATGATCGCCGTACCGTATTTGAGAATCACGACCGGTGCGACGGCGCCGATCAGGATGTCCAGCGCGAGCTTCAACGAC
Organism: Gemmatimonas sp.; assembly: GCA_046590495.1. Taxonomy (GTDB): domain Bacteria; phylum Gemmatimonadota; class Gemmatimonadetes; order Gemmatimonadales; family Gemmatimonadaceae; genus Gemmatimonas. The sequence continues at coordinate 7,695 of JBKJTE010000289.1, forward strand.
TTCGACATGTACTGGAGTGAGGATGTATCTTCGACGACGCTGCGGCTTTCCGTCCCGCGCCACACGTCCGGTGCGCCGCACCCGACGCGCTACCGGCCACGACACGAAGCAGCAGAGCAATGTACAATCTGGGGCCCACCGCAGTGCCATCATGTCGCCGACCACGCCGGCGCCAATCGACCGTCCCGAGGACAGAATGCAGATCAAACTCTCGAGCATTGTGGTGGACGATCAGCAGCGCGCGCTCGACTTCTACACAAACAAGCTTGGGTTCGTGAAGAAGGAGGATATTCCTATGGGCCCGTACCGCTGGCTCACCGTGACATCGCCGGACGGGGTGGAGGGCGTGGAGCTCGTGCTCGAACCGTTGGGGTTCGCGCCGTCGCAAGTGTACCAGAAGGCGTTATATGACGCGGGCATTCCAATCACCGCGTTCATCACTACCGACATCGACGCCGACTACGCGCGACTCTCGGCTGCCGGTGTGCAGTTCCGCAGTGAGCCAAAGAACATGGGCCCGATTTCCACCGTCCTGTTCGAGGACACCTGCGGCAACCTCGTGAACCTCGTCCAGCCGTAGCGATAGCCGGGTGGGACGGAAAACGCCGAGCAGAAAATGAAACGGGTCGGCCTCCGCGTTGGGAGGCCGACCCGCTGCAACGATGGCGTCGCGTGCGCTCAGGCGGCGCGGCGGCGTTGCAACACGAGCACGATCAGCGCGATCGGTCCAGGGGCGACCGGAGGCATCGTCAAACCAGCACGAACGCCAGTTTGCAGTGGTTCTCCGGAACGCAGGGCCGATCGATCACGCCGCGAACGAGCACGTTTCCAAGTGGGGCGACGTTCACCCTGCACAGCTGGTGGGGAGGAGCGCCGGGTTTCCGTCGACTGAGTCGACGAACAGCGATCATCGCGAACCGCCGAACAGTGCCATCGTCGCGTTCGATGTGTCGTCACGCGTGTACGATGCGGAATGCGAACTCGTGATCAGTCCGTACGGCCCCAATTCGTACGGCGAAAAAAAGGTGAGTGAAAAATTGAGCGCACAAGCTTGCAGAACTCACCTGCAAACGTAGGTGCTGTTTCACCCGTGGCAATAGGGAATATTGCTGGCTCGGCTGTGCGCCGTATTACGCACTCAACGGTGCCGACGACGATGCAGCGGCTGTCATCGCACAACAAATGTGTCGCGCGCTACAACCACCGACGACGCCTTTGCCATCGCATCGTAGTAGCCGACGAAGCGCGCAATCTCCGACGCCTCGTGACGGCCGAGGTTTTTGGCCCAGCGATAGCCGATAGGTTGATACGCGAGCCCGGCTTCAACACGAAACGGCCCCGTCGCGTTACGCAGATCGATGGTATAACGCACGCGATCAGAACCGCCCACAAACGCCGGATCGTCTACCGCGCCGCCACGCACCGCGATGTCAGCCGATGCCGACGCCTTGTCGAAGCCGCGCGGAAGAATGCGATTGTCCTTCACGAATCGCGCGCCTGACAACAACGCCATCGTCACCAAGAGCTCCCGACTCGAACACGACATCACCATCCGCTGTCCAAACGTCTTCACACCAGATCGTCAACTCCCCTCCGAGGGCACACCGGACGCACGTCCTTTCGCAATTGGCGAGTCGATCTAGAAGGACTGAACAAAGCCTGCCTACTGTGTCGGTTTCCCTCGCGAGGTGCGCGACAGTCAGTCGAAGGTGCGACCCACTGCCAACTTGCCGCCTTGCCGTGCCGAGTAGTCATGCCGAAGTCACCGGTAACTGCGGTCGATCCCGTGCCAAACGGAACTGAACCGGGCGCGCGCGTCGCATCGCAGACACCGACCAGCGCCGTCGGAACCGTTGTCACAAGCCGGGCGAGACTGGCGGCGGGCGCTTGTAAGCGACAAGATCGGGGCTCCTGCCCGTCTCGCCCCCAGCTTGAGAATCATCATGACTCCGAACAACTCGCTTCGTCACTCGACTTCTGCGTTGACTCGGTCAGCTCTCGCCATCGGACTCCTCGCGCTCGCTGCGCCGCTCGCAGCGCGTGCTCAGAGTACGCCGCCCGCCGCCGGTCAGAACATGGGCGGTGGTAACTGCTCGGCGAACCCGTACAACTGCGCCGATGCCGTGAATCCGATTCCGTCACCAAACACCGTGTGGTTGGAGGAGATGACATGGATGGATGTCCGCGATGCGATGAAGGCGGGGAAGACGACCGTCATCATTGCGACGGGTGGCATTGAACCCAACGGGCCGTGGCTCGCGCTCGGCAAGCACAACTACGTGCTGCACACCAACTGCGAAGCGATTGCACGAAAGATGGGGAACGCGCTGTGTGCACCGATTGTGAAGTTTGTGCCTGAAGGTGGCGTCGAACCGCCAACCGGACACATGACAACGCGGGGCACACTCACGCTGCGCGAAGCGACGTTCAAATCACTGCTGACTGATCTGATCACCAGTCTCAAGGTGCACGGCTTCGAGAACATCATTCTCATTGGCGACAGTGGCGGCAATCAGAACGGACAGCGGAGCGTTGCCGATTCCCTGACGCAGATCTGGAAGGGCAAGCCTGTTGTGGCACACATTCAGGAGTACTACGACTACGCGGGTGTTGCCGCCTACATGAAGGAACACGGCATTGTCGACGGTACGGCGGAAAACATGCACGACGATCCCGTCATCTCGCTCAACATGTTCATCGACGATCCGCGCTCTATTCGCTACGACGAGCGCGTGAAAGCCGGAAAGGCGTCGATCAATGGCGTCTCACTCGCCGACAAGAAGAAGAACACAGCGCTGGCGAAACAGATTGTCGAGTTCCGCACGGTGACAACGATCGAGGCAATCAACAAGGCACTCGCCAACAAGGGCACGCTGCCCGCACCCGCGCGTCGCCCGTAGCCAGCGACGCAGTGCGATGGTCTATCTGCCGGATGAAGGCTTGAGTCCGAGGGCGCCGTTGAGCCAACGGACGAAAGGCACGGCTACAGCAAAGTGCTTCGCGAGTATGTCCGGCAGCTTCGCACTTTGCGTCTCGTCGTTGGTGAGCTGTTGCTCGACGGTGAACGACTGATGTCGGAGCCAGGCGCCGGCTGGATGATCCGGCGCGAAGCCACGCGGCGCGCGTGTCAGCATCGGGGCTTCGTCTAGTGTGCCGTAGCGACGTTTGAATGCCGACGACAGGACGATGTCTTCGAAGCCTTCGTAATCTTCGGCGAGCGCCTGTCGCAGTTTGTTCAACGATGGACGGGGCGGCATCCAGATTCCGCCGCCGCACATCGAGCGGTTCGGTGCCATGTGGAAGTAGAATCCCGCACCACCGTGCGCTGCGTCGCTGCCGACACCATGACCGGCGTCACGATGGAAGAACCAGCAAGCGATGTGCGTCTTGTACGGCGATTTGTCTTTCGAGAATCGCACATCGCGATGAATGCGGAACGACGACTTCTTTGGCGAACCGATGATTTCGGGAGCGATCGTCGCGAGACGCACGTCGACCTCTTCGATCAGTTCCGCGAGCGGCCGCTTGAGCAGCGTCTCGTAATCGCTGCGTCGTTCTTCGAACCATTCCTTGCGATTGTTCTTCGCGAGTCCGCGCAGAAAGGTCATTGCCTTCGGCGAAAAACCGCCAAATACGTCCATGTTCAGTTGGCTCGTTTGTGTGCAGGAAAAAGAAACTGCAGGAAGAGTCCTGTTCGCTCGCCCCACGCACGTTCGTCATGCCGCGCGCCTTCCGCTTCCATGTAGTGCAGATCGACGCCGGGCTTCCATCCTTTTCGCATCAGCATGCGATAGAGCAGTTGCGTACCCTTGAGCATGCGTGGTTCCGCCGTGCCGACATCGAGCCAGATCGCGAGGCCTGAGCGACGCTCATCACTGGCCACCAGTTGTCGCACGATCCAACGATCATCCCACCACACGGACGGTGAGAGCAGCGCGAGTTTGCCGAATATCGCGGAGTGTGTGAGGCCGAGGTGCAGCGTCAGCAGTCCACCGAGTGAACTGCCGGCAAGTCCCGTGTCACGCGCGCCGCGTTTGGTGCGATAGCGTTTGTCGACGAACGGTTTGATCTCATAGACAAGCATCTGTCCGTAGCGATCAGCCATGCCGCCGGCATCGTGCGTGGAGTCGCGCGTCGGTGTGTACTCATCGATGCGATCGCGTCCTGCGTTACCGATCGCGACGAGAATGATCGGCTCGATGATTCCGGCGTTCATCAGTGCGCGCGCCGTTGTGTCGACTCCCCACTGCACCCCGAATGGCGACATGGGCAGATCGTCGAACACGTTCTGCCCATCATGCAGATACAGTACGGGATACGACCGATCGGGCTCGTGCTCGTAGTTGGGTGGCAGGCAAACCACGACATCGTGCGCATGCGGCAGAAAACGCGAACGCACTTCGGGGAAGTGCTCGAGTGAGCCTACCCGGTGCGGTTCGAGCGGTGTATTGGCGAGATCGTCGGGTACTCCGGCGTGAATCGTCATCGCCTCACAACGTAATGTCGTGCACCCCCTAACCCCTATTCCCCAACAACTATCCCCTCGTCGTCACCACGATACGAGGTCTGGCGGCACCTGCCCTGCCACAAACGCATCGATGTTGGCAAGCGCGCGCAGCCCCATCCGTTCACGAGTTTCGAGTGTGCCGCTCCCCTGATGCGGCAACAGCACCACGTTCTCCAACTCCCTCAGCTCGGCGACCACACTCGGCTCGAACTCATATACATCGAGCCCGGCGCCGGCAATCTTCCGTTCGCGCAGCGTCGCGGCGAGCGCGTACTCGTCGACAATATCGCCGCGCGCGGTGTTCACGAGATATGACGTGGGTCGCATCATCGCCAACGTCTCGGCGTTCATGAGATGACGCGTCTCGGGCGTTGCGGGACAGTGCAACGAGACAACGTCGGCGCGCTGCAGCAGCTCGGGCAGTGAGTCAACACGCGTTGCACCAGGCGGACCGTCGGTCGCCGTGTCGTCGATGCGCGGTGGACGTGGCGCATACCAGATCACCTGCATGCCGAACGCCGCTGCCGCTGCACGCGCCATCGCTCGGCCGATCCGACCGTAGCCCACAATGCCAAGCGTCTTCCCGCGCGTGCTGCGCCCAAGCATATGCGTTGGGCGCCAGCCCGACCACGCCCCCATGCGCACATGCCGCTCACCTTCGCCCATGCGGCGCATGCTCATGAGCATGAGACCGAGCGCGATGTCGGCGGTGTCTTCTGTCAGCACGTCGGGCGTGTTGGTGATGGCGATTCCCGCGCCGCGAATCGCATCACGCTCGATGTGATTCACACCAACCCCGAAATTCGCGAGCAACTTCACACGAACGCCACTGCCGCTCACATGCTCTGCACGAATCTTGTCGGTCACCGTGCACAACACGATGTCGACCTGCTTCATGAGTTGCGTGACCTGCTCGGTGCTGAGCGCGATATCTGTCCGATTGAAGCGCGCGTCGTAACGCGACGCGATCGCTTGCTCGACCTCGGGGGTGAGTTTGCGCGTGACCGCGACAATCGGTCGATCGCTCACGCCTGTACGCGCCAGTGCGACAGGGCTGCTCCGACGCCGCTGCCGAGTCGGATCGGAACGCCGGCGTCAGCAAGTGCCATTTCGACACCAGCCAGCGCACCCGCGAGAGTCAGCGCGTTCATGTCACCCAAATGTCCGATGCGAAACACTTTGCCGGCCACTTCGCCAAGTCCTGCGCCGAGCGAGATGTCGTAACGTCGGAATGCGATGTCGACGATGTGCGAAGAATTGATTCCGTCGGGGACCACGACCGCAGTGAGCGTGTTCGACTCGATCTCCGGACGACGCGCGCATGGGATCAGCCCCCACGCGCGCACCGCTGCACGCACACCGGTCGCGAGACGCAGATGACGCGCAGCGACATTCGTCATCCCTTCTTCAAGTAACATCGTGATCGATTCGTCCAGCCCGAACAGCAGCGACAGTGCGGGCGTTGACGGGAAGTAGCCGTTCGCATTCTGCGCGCGCATCGGGCGCAGGTCGAAATACGAACGTGGCGTAGTCGCATTGTCGACGCGCGCGAGTGCCTTCTCGCTGACGTACAAAATGCCCAGTCCACCCGGGAGCATGAAGCCTTTCTGCGAACCGGTAATCGCGAGATCAACCCCCCACGCATCGAACTGAAATTCGAGACTCGCGATCGAGCTCACCCCGTCGACAAAGAGCAACGCCGGATGTTGTGCACGATCGATGGCGGCGCGCACCGCCGCGACGTCACTCGTCACACCCGTCGCTGTCTCGTTATGCACGAGCAGCACGCCTTGATACGCGTGTGTCGCATCGGCGCGCAGTGCGGCTTCGATCTGATCGGCCGGCGCGTCTTCGCCCCACAACACTTCGATCACATCAACCTGGTATCCGAGTGCGCGCGCCGTGCTGATGAACAGATGCGAGAACTGACCAAAGCGAACGGCCAGCAGACGCGCACCCGGATCGAGCGTGTTCACGAGCGCCGCTTCCCACATCGCACTGCCCGACGCGGGAAAAACAAACGGTTGTCCGTTGCTCTGATTGACGATCTGCGGCAGTCGCGAAAGAATCGACTTCGTCAGCGTGGGAAACGCAGACGAACGATGATCTTCCTGCTGGCGGTTCATCGCGCGGAGCAGACGATCGGGAACCGGGGTCGGACCCGGAATCTGAAGAAAGTGCCGGCCTGGCATCGATATCGTGTCAGAGTGTAGGCGGAGTAGCGTCGAGCTCGGATTGACTGTGGGGCATGATCACTGCTGCCGGATCGACCGGCGTCGGCTGCGCGACGGCCTCGTCTTCGTCGCCTTCTTCGACGCTTGAATCGTCGCCATCTTCATCGTCCGACGGATCGAGTACGCGCAGCAGACGTCTGCACAAACGCGCCAATCGCGCACGCTGTTCACCGGTGAGCTCGCTCATGAGCTCAACAATCGCGGCCGTTCGCACCGGTGATGCGTTAGCCAGCATATTCCGGCCGTCGAGTGTGAGATGCACCGTCATGAAGCGGCGATCGGTCGCATGACGTTCGCGACGCACGAGCGACTTGGCCTCCAGCGCATCGATGATCGCCGTCATCTGCGCTTTGCTGCGGCCCAGCGCTTCCGCGAGCTCCTGTTGATGCACGGAGCCACGCGTGTTCAACGTATCGAGCACGCCAAATTGCGACGCCGACAGCCCGAATACCTGCACGGCGTCGTCAACTGTCGCAGCCGACAGTGCCGCGGCGCGCTGCAGCCGGCTGTACGCATCCAGCGCGCGACGTCGTTTCTTTTCGCCCTTGCCACTCATTCCGTCTGCCCCGTGGTCACGTACGTTGTCACGTCTTCACTCGGCGTTACGCGCGCGTTATGCCAGCGTGTCGCGTCGCCATGCGCGCTGCCAGCACCGTCGTCACCGCCATGATGGTTTCCTGCGGGTTCACGCCGAGCGCGGTTGGCAACAACGAGCCGTCTGAAATGTACAGGCCGCGTACCCCATGGCGCTCGCCATCCGGCGTCGCGCCGCTGGTGTTCGGATCTGTACCCATTCGACAGGTCCCGTTCACATGCGCGGAGAAGAGTCCGATATCGTTCGGTGCAAGCGAGACACTATCGAGGCGCGCGACATCGGCCTCCGTGCGGATCGACAGCGGTGCCGTCAGCAACGTACCCACCTCGGTCGCGCCAGCCGCGAGATGCATGCGCGACGTCGCTACGAGTGATGCGCGCACACGCTGCTGATCGGCCGCGGTCAGTCGATAATGAATCGTTGTGCGACCCTTTCGATCGACACGCACCCGTCCGCTCGATGTCGTTACATCTGCACCGTCGCGCGTAAGCCCGATCAGCACACCCATGCGATTGAAGTCGCGCATTCGTGCCGCGTGCGGCGCACCGAAGCCCGGCATCGCGGCGGCAGTGAACGACGGATGCATCGGCGGACACTGAATCCAGAAGCCGTAATCAGTCCCGTTCCACCGAATGAACTCGTCGCTCATCGACGACAGCGGAATCCCCGTACTCGGCACAATCTCGCGGGCGTACGAGCCATAGACGGCCGTGGTCGGATGCAATCGCAGCCAGTTGCCCACGCCGCCGCCGCCGAATCCGGAACGTTGTAACAGCGACGGCGTGCCGATCGCGCCGCCTGCCACCACGACCAGCGGTGCGTCGATCGTGATCGCGCGTGTCGACGCACCGGTGCGGACCGTTGCGTGCACGCGCTTGAGTGGTGGCGTGCCCGAGCCGGTGTCGCGCTCGCGCAGTTCGACACGAGAAACGTGCGCGTTGGCGTAGAGTGTGGCGCCGGCGGCGAGAGCGCGTGGCACGAACGTCACGAGTGTCGATTGCTTGGCGTCGTGTCGACATCCAACGCCGCAGAAGCCGCAACGAATGCATCCGTTCGCGTTGATCGCGGCGGATGTGGTACGCCAGCCGAGTGCCGCCGCGCCTTCGAGGAGGATGCGGTTGTTTGCCGAATGCGCGTCCAGTGGGACGGTGCGCGAATGCACATCGCTTTCGAGGCGGTCAAAGATCGGCGCCATATCGCTCGCGCTCATGCCGTACACACCCGACTCGCGCGCCCACTGTTCGAGCACATACGGCGGCGTGCGCAGCATGATCATCCAGTTCACCGTCGTCGAACCGCCGACCGTACTTCCCTGCACCAGCGCCACTGACAAGTCTTCTGTCGTGCGCATGGCGCCTTCGGCGTAGAGTCGCTCTGTGAGTTCGGCTTCGCGTTCAGTGAAGTCCGACTTGGTGTAGTAGCCGCCTTCTTCGAGCATCACGACGTCGTAGCCGGCTTCAGCCAGGCGCGCAGCGGCGACCGCGCCGCCGGCACCGGTACCGATCACGACAGCGTCCGCGTTGCGATGGACGTCGCCGGAGATGGTGGCGGCGGTGATGATGTTGGACGGAACTGACGACGGCGCGATCGCACCGGGCATTGTGAACGGCCCACGATGAACGGGCTCAGTGTCCGTGGGACTGCCGTCGAGCGGACCTTCCCACGACGCCTGCGGCGCACGCGACTGCAGCGGCCCTGCGTAGCCTGTTTGGGCCGCGACTTCGTGTCGCGCGTAGTGAACGGCGAGGACTAGACGTCGCACCGCCTGATACGCAGACCGCAGCTGCGGAATTCGCGAACGTCCCCAGGCGTGCAGGCAGGCCGACTGTTCGTCGAGTGTCAGCGCCTTGAAGGGACGCACCCCGCCCGTGGCCAACAACGCACCGATGCGACTGCTGAGGACATCGATGGCGGTACCAAAATCCTTCTGCTTGTGCGCTGGCAGCGCCGCCAACCGCGCATCGCAGCGTGCGATGTGTTGCGCGGGTGACTCGGTCGACGCCGGGGCACCGGCGAGGATGCAGGTAGCGAAAACGCCGAGTCGCTCGCGCTGCGCGGGGGTGAGGTGCGCGGGCGACGATGACGCTGAATTCGAGCCTGAGTCAGGCGGCAGCTTGGCCACTGGCAACGTCGACGTTGGAGCAGTCGATGTCATGGCGACGGGAGGGGGGACACGTCGCGTAGGCTAGTCCCGGGCGGCTGCCGTCGCCAGAGTAGTGCCAGTGATAGCCGGACCTTCGCACGTGCGTCTCGGTGCATCGCTCCCGGGCGTAGTGCCAGATGGTGGCGAGCGGCCGGCGAGCATGCGAGTAAGGCCGCTTCCTGGAAAACATTACTTAGGTATTGACCTTAGTATTATTTGATGCTAGCATCTCTCCATCAGATCGGGTCGCCCAACCAATCGCGTGGTGAGGAGATGGTTCAATCCGCAGTCGCCGACGACGTCTTTCATGCCTTGTCCAATTCGACTCGGCGGAAAGTCCTGGAGCAATTGTCTGTCGGACCGGCCACTGTCGGCGAGCTCGCCGCACCGTTCGACATGAAACTCCCCTCGTTCGTGCAGCACCTCTCGGTACTCGAACAGAGCCGGCTCGTGAAGTCGAAGAAGCGAGGGCGGGTGCGGACGTACGAGCTCGAACCCGAACCGTTCAAGGTCGTTGAAGACTGGCTGACCGAGCGGCGTCAGTTGTGGGAAGCCCGATTGGACCGGTTCGACGCATACGTCAAACAACTCAAGGAGAAGGAATCACAATCATGAGCAAGCCCTTCACGATCAATCCGAAACTTGATTTCGCTCTCGAACGGTTCATCGATGCTCCCATTCATCTCGTCTGGGAAGCGTTGACGAAACCGGAACATCTCAAGGAGTGGTACATGCCCAAGCCTTGGGGTCGTGTGTCGAAATGCGAACTGGACGTGCGACCGGGCGGCATCTTCAGCATCGACATCGCCGTGGGAGACGGTCAGGAGGTGCCCAACCTCGGCTGTTTCCTGGATGTGATTCCGATGCAGCGACTGGTCTGGACGTCGATGCTGTTTCCCGACTATCGCCCGGCGGTCTTCGACGACATTCCGATCACCGCCATCGCCGCGATGGAAACCGTCGGAACCGGAACGCGCTACGTTTTCACGGCGCTGCACCGGAATGAGGCCGACTTTGAGACCAACAAAACGTCCGGTTTTCTACAGGGGACCGAGATCGCCCTCGATCAGTTTGTGGCGCACGTGCAGTCGATGAAATAGTTCAGGGCGACTTGCGGCGCACGGCGCTTGTGGATTTGCCCCGTGCGTAACCCGCGGGTCCACGTGATCTTACGATTGGAGGCCAAAAAGTGGCACGCGTAACTGTCGTGAAGAAGGCGAGCGGCACGCCGGCTGGAAAACCAGTTGCCAGCCCGGTGGGTGAGGCGAAGCCGAAGGCACGCAAACCCAGCAAGCGAGCGAGCACGCAAGCCGTCGCCACGACGCTCCCTGTGGCCATGACTGGCAGGGCAAGCCCGGCGAAGGCCGCGGATGGCGACGAGCCGGTGTTTGCCTACATCCGCAGCCTGCCGCAGCCGCAACGCGATATCGCCGAACACGTCGATGCGCTGGCGGCCAAGACGCTGCCGGATTTGAAGCGCGCCGTGAAGTGGGGAATGGCGTGGTATGGCGTCGGCGACGGCTGGTGCTTCTCCTGCGGCGGCTTCGCCGGACACGTCAAGCTCACTTTTGGGCGCGGCACCGCACTCGCACCTGCACCACCGGTTACGCCCGTGGGGATGGGCAAGGACTCGCGAGGCGTGGATCTGGAATCGGTGGACGACCTCGACGAGCGCCAGGCCGCGTCCTGGATGAAACAAGCCACGGCCATCCCCGGCTTCGGGGGGAAGAAGCAATCAGCCCAATGAATGCCGGTCGATGCCGGTTGGCTCCGTACTCAGACCGCGCTTCGACCGCGTGGCCGGTTCAACTCGCCACGCCACCCAGAGCAAGGCCAGGAAGATCGTCAGGCTTAACGCAAAGGCAGGAACCCGACCGATGGACGCGACCAGCACGGTGAGAGGCTTCGTGCGGTTTGTTTGGGCGACCATCCCCTGCAAGTACCCGTTCAGGAAGAAGAACGAAGTAGTGAGCAGCCACGGCCATCCGGTTCGCCAGTTCTTGAGAAAGAACGCCAGTCCAATCACGCTGCAGATCAACGCACTTACCTGCGCGGATTCGGCAAAATGGGGACCCGTGACGGAGCCCTCAGCGCGGTACCCTGGGACGTAGCTGATGAAGGTGAAGAACAGGGCGATCGCCAGAAACATCAGCGCCGTACTCATCAGCAGCGCACCGTGGACATTCCGGTTTCGCCTGAGGATGAATGCCAGAAACACCAGCAGCGCCACTTCCAGTGCGAACGTGACGTTCTGGACCACCAGAATGTCCGGCCGGCCTGCCACGGCGTCCTTGGCTGCCGAATGCACGGTCAGGAGCGTCAAGCTGGCCACCAGCACCGGACCCGCGAAGAAGATGGACGTGCCGACCGTGCGATGGAGGTGGAAGCGGCGTTGCCTGATGAAGACGAGTTGACTCAGCAATAAGAGCAGCCAGGCAACGCTGGTACTGATGTGCAGCACGTGATACGCGGTCAGCTTGGGCTGCTCGCCGAGCGCGAGGCTTGAGAATCCGACCAGGCTCACGGCGATGACAATCACGAGAAAACCGATCTCCAACGTGTACTTGTGCTTCATCCGGCTCCTCTAAGGCGCTTGACGTGTTCAGCGGGAACGGCAAACAGTGGCTCGAAGCGGGATATCCGGAAAGGGGCGGTGGCACCGCTACTCTTAGCCCTCACGGACATGCAGCCGGGCGAGTTGCGCGTCGTTGGCGTCCGAGCGAGCGCGGCCGACGGCCGCCACACCACCACCACGTGTTCCGGGTTCCGCGCAGATGCGATTCGATGTCCTGTCTGCGGCGCCGCGGCGGTTCAGCTCTCTAACACTGAGCTCTACTGCAGCGTCAGGTTAGGTGGTGGCGGGGGAATCCGCGAGGCGTTCCTTCGCCCTATACAGGCGGACGAGCAACACGCACGCGACCGGAAGTACTACGCCGTAGCCAACCACGCCCACCCGTTGCAGGCGCATATCGCCAACGACCGGGCCGATGGTGCCGAGCAGGCACAGCACACCGGCGCCGAGGAGCGCGCGGCGGACGCTCCGCGATGGGCCAGCGGCGTCGAACCCCAAGCCACTCAGCACGAGCGCAATCCCGAGGAACAGATCCCACGCCAGCAGCTCGGCCGCGTACGCGGGTGACGGCCAGACAATGCTGCCCCGCCCGAGTTGCCGCTCGGCGGTCAGGCCCACGAAGTGGACCAGACTCGTGATACCGGCAAAGAGGCTCGTGAACACCAGGGCCAGTAAACTCAGTGGGCGCCGCGCGGGCGGCGCGTCCAAGTGAAGCGCCGCCATGAGGCCTACCAACGGCAGGGCCGAGCACAGCGTGAGGACCTCCATCAGCGCCAGTACCGGATCCCCGATGGGACGCGAACTGCCGACGCTCGTGATGCCGATCCCCAGTGCCACGAGGTAGGCCGCTCCCACCCCCGCAACCATCCCCGCACACCAACGCGCGATTGTCTCAGAGGTCATAGGAGTATGAGAGAGTAGCCGGTTAGCCAGCCCTACTGGCGCTTGGGGATATACCGCACGCCGGCCAACGCGGCGAAATGCGCATCCATCGTCCACACGATCGCCTGATACTGCTTCGCCGTCGCGTAGATGATGCTGTCGGCCAACGGGAGCTTGTGCGCCACGCCGAGCTGCGCCGCGCTTAACGCGATGCCGGCGTCCAACGGGACGACCTGCCCTTGGTGCAACATGGCCGCGATCTGGAGCGCTGCGTCTTCATCGCGTTGCTGCATCACGCACCGGGTGACCTCGAGCAACACGATCGTTGGCACGAGGAGAGCGTCGACCTCTTCGATCACCGCTGAGAACTGCCCGGCCTGCGGTCCCGCCGCGAAGTATTCGAGCCACACCGACGAGTCGATCAGGTTCACACGCGATCCGGCTCACGCACGATCGTCGTGTCGATGCCCTTCAAGAAGCCCCGCATTTTCCGCATGCTTTGCACGGGAATGAACTCGACCCGGTTCTGATACTGGAGCACCTGTACTTTCTGCCCCGGCTCCAGCCGCAGCGCCTCCCGGATTTCCCGCGGAATGACGACTTGGAACTTGGGGGAAACGGTTACGATCGCCATGGAAACCTCATCGATAAGCGTGGTGTACAACGCTAGTGCGATCGATCAGCCAATGCAAGGCGACGGCAGGGCTACCTGACCCTGTTTCGACTGCGCGGCGCATCGAGTACCCGAGGCGCCCACCCGCACGGCCAGACAAAGACCAGTACCCCGCCGCAGGCGATGAAAAACGGCCAGGATTTGCCCATGCGTGAAGATCAACATGCACCCGCTCCCAGTTCAGCCAGCCGGCACGCCGAGCAGCTCTCCCCGATGGGCCGCCACGAATTGCGCGAACTCGACCGGCGCTTGACCCGTCAAGTCGGCCACCATGCGCGTCACGGGTGGCGTGATGGTGAATCGCGGCAGCGTATGGAGCAGGAGCAGCACGAGAATCAATCCTGGCTCGCGACCGTCGCGCCGCAGCGAACGGTAGAAGCGCCACGGGCCGGGCGAGACGTACGTGATGCGCGTGTCCAGACCCGTCGTCAACTGAGCGGCCATCTGCTGAAACGTCAACGGTGTTTCTGATGTCAACGTGTAGGCCTGCCCATGGTGCTGCGTGTCGGGTTGTGTCAGCACTCGGGCTGCCACGCGGGCAATGTCTCCGACATCGCGCCCGCGCGATCACGTCACCGAAGTCGCCGGTGAGTTGCAGCGGACGCAGCAGGAAGAGACTGTCGCAGTCGGCCAGCGCGGCGTTTTGACTGGCGGGGTCGAGAAAGTCAAAGGCCACTGGGTGCACGCTCGCATCACTACTCCATTTGCCGGCCGCCATCTCGACGTCGCGCACAGCCGCACGAACGACGATGCCGTCAAATGCACGCAGCGCCGTAATCACGGCCGAGCCGACTTGTCCGGTGGCGCCGGTCACGAGGATGCGATTCATCAGACGGTAACGATCAGGTGAGTGTGATCAACGAAATCAATGCCACGTTTCCGCTCGCGCGACTGCACGACCGTTCCCTTCCGCGGCCAATACTGCGGTCCACCCACGAACAGTGAGCTGCGAACTCCGTCGCGCGAAACAACAAAGGCCGGCATCGCATCCGCGACGCCGGCCTTCTGTTCACCCGATTGTTGCGTCAGTTACGACGCAGCAGTGAAAATGTCGCGCGTCTCGTCGTTGAGCAGCACCCAGAGTGAGTACGCGCCGAAAACGGTGCCGAAGGGCCACTTGAACAGACGGAACCCGGAGACGACGATCGCGACATAGCGCGCCCACTGCTGGTGACTCAGCAGGCCGAAGCCGGCGATGATGCCAAAGAGACTGAACGCGCCGAGTAGCACGGCGGCGACGACACTCGTGGCGGTCACGGCGAGGAAGCTGATGACGCCGCCCGACATGAGTCCACCGAAGATGCCACCGACCAGCACTCCAGCAGCCGCGATCAGACCAAGCGCGCTGTACAGGATGTTGACGATGGCCACGACTTTGATATGCGAGCGCATGCCGACGTTCCCCGCGAAAAGATGAAGTGCTGCGATGTGGAAGGCAGTACGGGCGAAGGGGCGGAAGAGATTCGGGGAC
>JBKJTE010000326.1:0-25563 GCA_046590495.1 Gemmatimonas sp.
GCGGGCACCACGATGGCCGGCACGCCGATCATGTTGACCCAGCTGGTCGCCGAGTGCGGCCCTTCGCTGACGCGTCCATCTTGCGGCATCGACTCGTCCGGCGGCGGCATCTGAATCGCGGGATACACCAAGCCGTCGAGTTTGAATCGGTCGAGCGCCGCGATGTAGGCGCTCAGTACCGCGCGGCGGGGCGCGCGGTAAAGGCGCTCTGCGTCGGCATCAGAATCGACGCCGCGTTGGCCGAGTTGCACACCGGGAAATTTGCGAAAGCCGTCTTCGATGCCGATGGACGACATGTAGAGCGGCATGCCAACGCGCTGCTGGAACTCCGCGCTCGAGTGGTATTCCGGCGGTCCGAACATGGCAAGAAAACGATCGGTGCCGTCCTGCATGTAGGCGTACGTCGACACGGTGCTCGCGAGCTGCGCGAAGTCGGGACCGAGGATGCTGTCGTTCATCACCACCTCAGCCCCGGCAGCGCGCAGTGCATCCACCGCTTTGAGAAATGCCGCGCGTGTTTCTGGTCGAAGCGCCATGTCGGCGACGTGTCGAATGGAATCGGCCGCCTGCTCACTCACGCCGGGCGGAATACCGTGAAACGGCACGCCGCTGCCTGCCATGATGAACGCCGGAACGCCAAAGCGTTTGCCTTTGAGCGATGCGGCCGCCAGCGCCTGTGTCGTCGGCAGACGTCGTGCCGAGTCCGGCGCGGCGAGCGTGGGCGCGTCGAGGGAGTCGGCGCCCGCCATCACTTGCAACGCGATCGCGGCGTCGCCGACCGTGCGCGCGATGGGGCCCGTGTTGTCGAGCAGCCAGTCAAGCGGCGCGATGCCGGCAATGCTCACGAGTCCACGGGTGGGGAAGATGCCCACCAGCGCGCTCGTGGCCGCGGGCATGCGGATGGAGTTGCCCGTGTCGGTGCCGTTGCCGAGCACGGCCATGTTCGCGGCGATAGCAGTGACGACACCGCCGGATGAACCGCCCGGCGAGAAGCGCACGTCGTACGCGTTGCCGGTGCGTCCGAAAGAGCTGCTGCGATTGGTATCGCTGTTCGCGAGGTCCGGCATGTTGGCGATCCCCACGATGATCGCGCCCGACGCGCGGAACTTCCCGACGATCGTTGCGTCGCTCGGCGCGACGAGTTCGTGTCCCGGCTTCGTAAAGCCCGCCCATCCGGCGGTGGTGATCTGCCCGGCGATGCTGGTGTTTGCCTTGATCACGATCGGTACGCCCCACAGGGGTCCCTTCGTCTCGGCACCGGCCGCAGCCAGCGAGTCCAGTCGTGTAGCGTCAGCGAGTGCCTGATCGCGTAGCACCGTCTCGATCGCGCCATACACACCGTTGAACCGGTCGATACGTGCGAGGTGCCATTCCACGACCTGTCGTACCGTGTACCGCTTTTGCGCATACAGCGCTTCGAGCCGCGGAACGGTGACATCCAGGAGATCCGCGTCCATCTCCGAAACGGCGGTGCGAGCGGGCGACGACGCAGGTTCGCCGGAACGGCAGTCGGTGGCGGCAAGCAGGAGGAGCGCAGCCGAGAGTCGCGGGAGGAGATGTCTCATGCGTCGAGAGTACAGCGCGGACGACGACCCGGCGAGGCCGGGTGCGCGCACGTGGCATCGCAGGGCAGAGCGTGCCATCACACGCGAAACGTTACGCGAAACGTTACGCGCCAGAATGCAGAACAGGGCGGCGACCGGTGTCGTGCTCGCCCTCGGAGTCAATCCCAGAGCACCGAACGGTCGATGGACTCAAGCGACGGACGCCCGCACAGTTTCATCGCCAGTTCCAACTCCGTGCGCAGAATCTCGATGACGCGTGCCACGCCATCGGCGCCACCGACCGCGAGTCCAAAACAGTACGGGCGCCCGATGAGCACGGCCGTGGCGCCGAGTGCGATCGCCTTCACGACATCGGTCCCGCGCCGGATGCCGCCGTCGATAAGCAGTGGTATGCGCCCCGCAACGCGCTCCGCGATCGCTGGCAGCGCGTCGATGGTGGCGGGCACCGTGTCGAGATTTCGCGCGCCGTGATTGGACACGATGATGCCATCTGCGCCCGCTTCGATGGCACGCGCGGCGTCGTCGGGGTCGAGAATACCCTTGAGCAGCACGGGCACCTTCGCGATCGACCGAAGCCATTCGATATCCCGCCACGTGATACTGATCCGCTCCGGCGTGATCACGCCGCGCAATTTCGTCGATACGTCATACAAGTGTGGGGTCGCCATCCCCTCGGGCAACGAAAATTTCGCCTTCACCATGCGGTCGCGAGCGCCGAGTGTTGGGGTATCGACGGTGACGCAGAGGGCGCGACAGCCCGCGTCCTGCACATGCGCCACGAGGTCACTGGTGAACGCCCGGTCGGACTGCACGTAGAGCTGGAACCAGAGCGGCGCCGAAGTGGCCGCGCGAATGTCGGTGAACGCGCTCGTGGCTGCAGTGCTGACGACCATGGGGGTGCCCGACATCCCGGCGCCCCGCGCCGTCGCGACTTCGCCCTCAGGGTGCATGGTCCGCTGGTACGCCGCGGGCGCGAGCAGAATCGGCGACGGCAGCGTTTCGCCGAAGAGCGTCGTCTGCAGATCGACCGTCGCGACATCGACGAGGAGGCGCGGTCGCAGCCGCAGTTTCTGCCAGGCGCTCCGGTTCCAGCCGAGCGAGTGTTCGTCAGCAGCGCCGGCGGAGACGTATTCGTACGCCATCGTCGACATGGCAGTGCGCGCCAGCCGCTCGAATTCGTCCAGACTGACCACGTCGCGCAACTCGTCGATCGAAAGCATGCCGAGTGAAGTTCGAAGGAAGCGGCGCCGCGGGTGACACGGCCTGGCGGAAGCCGGCCGCGCGCCGAGGAGGGACGCCAACAGATAACTGTTCGGTCCGATCGCGGATAGCGCTCGGCGGCGGCCGGGTCGCCCCCTGTGCATCCGGCTCGCGACGGCGCATAGTGTTGCAGGGGCGGGTGACCGCTCCGCGCCTGACGACGGCCCCCGACGTGCCACACATCTCCCTACCGCCATGCCTCGCTACGCCCTTTCCGTCAACGGAAAGCCACAAAACGTTACGGCTGACGCTGACACGCCGCTGCTCTGGGTGCTCCGCGATCAGCTGGGGCTCACTGGCACCAAGTACGGGTGCGGGGCCGGACAGTGCGGCGCGTGTACCGTGCAGGTGAACGGCACGGCGACCCGCAGCTGTCAGCTTCCGGTCTCTGCCGCGACGAGTTTCAAGATCGCCACCATCGAAAGCACCGGCGACACGATTCTCGACGCCTGTCGCACGGCGTGGCTGGAAGAGGACGTGGCACAGTGTGGTTACTGCCAGGCCGGTGTCCTGATGACGAGTGCTGCACTGCTGCGCACGACGCCGTCACCCACCGATGCGCAGATCGACGCCGCGATCACCAACATCTGTCGCTGCGGCACGTACGTGCGCATCAAGCGTGCGATCAAACGCGCAGCGGTGTTGGTGAAAGCGCCGAAGTCGCCGATTGGAACTGAAGGCCACGAATTTCGCGAATTTCACGAATACCACGCGAGTGAAGGCGAAGCTTTCGTCGGTGATGATGGGATTGGGGGTGCAGCATGAGCGCGCATGGCAAACACTCGACCAATCGTCGCGACTTTCTGAAAGTCGGCAGCGCGGCGGTCGGCGCGCTGATCATCGGGATTCCGTCGGCAATGGCGGCACCGCTCCGCCGCCTCGATGAAAACGGCGTCGCGAGCGACGCCCCGATCGACGCACGACATAACGCAGACGACATACTGGCGCCGAACGAATTTCTGCGCATCGACACGAACGGCGCGGTCACCATCACGGTTGCGCGCTCGGAGATGGGGCAAGGTGTACGCACCGCACTGCCGATGATTCTGGCCGATGAACTCGGCGCAGACTGGAACCGGATCACGCTGGTGCAGGCATCACCTTCTGCAACGTTCAAGAGTCTGAGTACCGGTGGCAGCATGAGCGTGAGCGACATGTATCAGCCGCTGCGTCGTGCCGGCGCCGCCGCACGTGAAATGCTCGTCACCGCGGCCGCAACACAACTGTCCGTGCCCACAAGTGAGCTGCGCACAAAGAACGGCATGGTGTTGCACAGCGCGAGCAACAGATCGCTCACCTTTGCATCACTCGTCGGCGCTGCGTCGAAGTTGCCTGTGCCACAGAATCCGCTTTTCAAGGAACCCGACGAATACAACTTCATCGGCAAGGCGCAGCGACGGTTTGACGGCCCGGATATCGTCACCGGCAAGGCGCGATACGGACTGGACGTGCGCGTTCCGAATATGACGTTCGCGGCGATCGCGATGCCGCCGGTGCAAGGTGGCAAGGTGGCGTCATTCAATCGCGCTGCCGCAACCGCCGTGAACGGCGTGCGCGCCGTGGTTGAACTACCGCGCGGCATCGCCGTCGTCGCCGACAACACGTGGGCGGCGTTCAAAGGACGTTCGGCGCTCGCCGTGACGTGGAGCGATGGCGAACACGCTGCGTTTGACGGTATTCAGTTTCGCGCGAAGCTGCGCGCAACAACTGAGAAGCCGGGCACCATCACCGCGCGCAGCTCAGGCGACGCCGACAAGACGCTGGCAAGCGCGACGAAGCACATGAGCGCGACGTACGAGTCGCCGTTTCAAGCGCACGCCACGATGGAGCCGCAGAACTGCACCGCGCATGTCACTGCGAACGGGTGCGAACTGTGGCTTGGCACACAGGAGCCGGGTGATGTTCAGCAGACCATCGCAAAGACACTTGGCCTCAAGCCCGAACAGGTGACGGTCAACGTCACGTTGCTTGGTGGCGGATTCGGCCGACGCATCGTCAACGAGTACGCCAGCGATGCGGCGCTGTTGTCAAAGCAGACGGGCAAGCCGGTGCAACTGGTGTGGACGCGCCCCGATGATTTTGCGCACGACATGTATCAGCCGATGTTCGTCGCAAAGCTCGACGCC
Source organism: Gemmatimonas sp. (assembly GCA_046590495.1). GTDB lineage: Bacteria > Gemmatimonadota > Gemmatimonadetes > Gemmatimonadales > Gemmatimonadaceae > Gemmatimonas. The sequence goes on from JBKJTE010000326.1 coordinate 4,952, forward strand.
GCGCTCGATGCCAAGGGAAAGCCTGTCGCATGGCGGCATCGTATCGCGTCGCCCGCTGTAACCGCAGACTTTGGTGGCGTGGCGATGGAAGCAGAAACACTCGGCGCTCGCGATTTTCCGTACGCGGCACCCAACATTCGCGTCGAATACACGCACGTCGCGGCCCCGATGACCATGGGCTGGTGGCGCGCGATTCAGTTCGTGCCCAACATCTTTGCGCGCGAGTCGTTCATCGATGAACTCGCAGCCGCCAGCAAAACCGATCCGCTCGAATACCGGTTGCAGCTGCTGAATGAACAGAGTCAGGCAGACTTTGCCACGGCGCCGCTCAGGCCGGGGCAGACCACGCGTGAGCACGTGGACATCGATCGACTGCGCGAAGTGCTGTTGCTCGCCGCAAAGAAAGCTGGGTGGAATGTGCCGCTGGCAAAAGGACACGGCCGCGGTATCGCGTGTCTCTCGTATGACGATCGGAGCTACGTTGCGCAGGTTGCCGATGTCGAAGTCACAAAGACTGGCCAACTGCGTGTGAACAAGATCACCACGGCGCTCGACGTGGGACTCGTCATCAATCCACTTGGCATCGTCGCGCAAGTTGAAAGCGGAATTGTCTGGGCGCTCACGGCTGCGCTTTATGGCGACATGCGTTTTGAAAAGGGGCGCGCGGCGCGCACGAGCTTCGGGCAGTATCGGGTGGCTGGCATGCGCGACATGCCGGTGATGGAAACCCATCTCGTGGCAGGGAGGTTTTCGCCCAGTGGCGCAGGGGAACCACCAGTACCCGCAGTCGCACCAGCAATCGCCAACGCCATCTTCGCCGCGACGGGAAAGCGCGTGCGCTCACTGCCGATTTCGGCGGCGTCGCTGTTATGACTTGGCAGGCAGGCACTTCGCACTCCGCACCGACCACCACTGACATGATGCATTCACATGTCCGGACTCGCTGAACTCGCGCGCGCAGCACAGGCAGCGCTTGAGTTGCGCCCCGATGTTCCTCTCGCGCTCGCGACACTCTTTGACGTAGAGGGTTCGTCGTACCGTCAGCCGGGTGCGCGCCTGTTGGTTGATGCGGACGGACGCGTGCTCGCCGGCGCGATCAGTGGCGGCTGTCTTGAGGGGGACGTTGCCGCGCGTGCAGCGGAGGTGTGCGCATCGGGACGGGCGATCGCGCTGCGCTACGACCTGCGCGACGACCTCGAAACGATCTGGGGGTTTGGCAGTGCGTGTGATGGCATTGCGCACATCGTGCTCGAGCCGTTGCGCGACGTCAGCTGGCTCGTGGACGCCGCCAACGTTCGGTCGGGGCGGGACGGAGGCGTGCTGCTCACCGTGACCGCGAAGGCGACGGCAAGTGAAAGCGCCGGTGGTGAATCGCCTGCGGGTGTGAGCCTCGGCACGGTCGCGCTGCTGCGCGGGAATGCCGCGAACGGCGAGTGGTCGATGATCGATGGCGGTGCGGCTTCGGCTAGTGCGACTTTCGATCGCGCGCGCGCCGCGCGGATTGCGGAGGTCGCGCAGAAGACGGCGACGGCTGAATGCGAGCGTGCAGTCGGTGGTGCGGGTGGGGTCGGTGCGGGTGGGGTTGGTGCGGGCGCAGTAGATGCCAGCGCCGAGCGGTATTTCGGCGAGCCGCTCATGCCGGCCGTCTCGCTCTTTCTTGTCGGCGCGGGTCGCGGTGCTGAAGCGTTTGCTCGGATTGCGACAACGCTCGGGTGGGAGGTGACCGTCATCGATCATCGGCAGGCGCTGCTCGATGCGCTCGCGTTGCCCGACGGTGTGCGTGTGGTGTGCGCGAGAGCAGAAGACGGCGCGTCGCTCATCACGCACGACGCGCGTACAGCGGTCGCGCTGCTGACGCACATCTACGACGTCGATCAGGCGTGGCTCACGGCGTTGCTGCCGCTCCCTGTCGGCTACCTTGGCGTGTTGGGGTCGCGGGCACGTGCCGCACGGCTGGTCGAATCGCTGGCGCACATCATCGACACATCGTCACCGACTTCGCGCGCGCTGCATGCACCGATCGGACTCGATCTGGGTGGTGAGAATCCGGAATCGATCGCACTGGCGGCTGTGGCCGAGATCGAGGCGGTGATGCACGGGCGTCCCGGCGGATTCTTGCGTGAACGCGAGAGCCCGATTCACACGCGCACGCCAACGCCCACGCCGCATCACTGACCATGGCGGCTTCACGCGTGGCGGCGGTGCTGCTGGCGGCGGGCGCATCACGGCGTCTCGGAACGCCCAAACAGCTGCTGCTCGACGAGCAAGGAGTCCCGCTTGTGGCCCGCTCGGCCAGGCAGCTGATCGACGCCGGGTGTTCGCCGATCGTGGTGGTGACCGGCGCGGACGCGAGTGGAGTCGAGATCGCGGTGAACGGGCTGCCGGTGACGCTGGTCCACAACTCGGCTTGGGAAGACGGCATGGGTCGGTCGATCGCGTGCGGGGTCGAGTATCTCGCCCGCGACCAGTCGAGCGTCGATGCGCTCGCTGTTTTGATCGCCGCGTGCGATATGCCCACGGTCGATACGGCTCACCTTCATGCGCTCATTGGCCAGTCGGCGAATGGCACGACACGTACCTGTTCTCGGTATGTGTCGCCTGGCGGGGCCGTTGGTGCGCCGATGATGCGCGGCATTCCAGCGATTTTGCCGCGTGCCGATTGGCCTTGGTTGATGGTGCTTGACGGCGATCGTGGCGCGAAGCCGCTGCTCATGGAAGCGGGGACCCTGTCGGTGCCGCTACGCGAGGGGGTTTTCGACCTCGATACGCCGGCTGATGTGGCCGGGTGGCGTGGACAGGCAGGTCGGTAGCTCGGGAGTTGGTTGGCGGCGCGCTACGCGCTCGTCGAGGTTCCGGTGCGGGCAGAGCCCAAGTCCCGGCCGATCGGTCCCCGGAACAGCAGCCACGCATAGACCCCGGCGAACGCGGCGACGGGCACCGCGATCCACCACAGCAACACCAGGTGCGGTGGGCCCAGCACCACTCGAACGAGAGTGGTTGCCCCGATGAAATAGAACAGCGCGTTGGCCATCACCACCGGGCGTCCGTAAATCCCGCCCAACAACGTCGAGCGACTCATCCAGTTAAGCGCGGCGAGCGCCAGCCACCCTGCCGCGATGAGCTGACCGATCCAAGTTGCAGTGGCGGGAAACGCGGCAACGGCCCGTGGAAGGATCGCGTCAGGCGCGAATAGCAGCACGAGTCCGCCCAAGGCGAGAAAGCCAGCGCTCAGGCGCGAAATCAGCGAAGAGATCAAAGCGGTGGCCCCGGCGCGCCCCACACCACGCGAAACCCAACGCCCTTACGTGCAAGGCCCGGAGCGTTGGCGTCGCGGAACGACGCCGGCAGGCCGCTTGCGTAGCTGTAAAACGATCCACCCCGCAACACCCGATACGCCCCCGTCGCAGGGCCCGTGGGGTCTGTCGCGACGCCCGCCGGGTATTGGTCGACGTACCAGTCCGAGACCCACTCCCAGACGTTGCCCGCCAAATCGTTGACCCCCTCAGGCGTGGCGCCCGCCTGCCGGGACATGACCGCGATCGTCCCCTTCGTCTCGCATTCCTCGAACTGGGCCAGCGCGCAGGTGGGCGAGGCATTTCCCCACGGGTACGTCCGGCCGGACGTGCCACGCGCCGCGAACTCCCACTCGGCCTCGGTTGGGAGGCGCCCACCACGCGATTTGGCGTACGCCGACGCCTGGGCCCAATTGAACACTGACACAGGAAATCGCTCGTGGCCGGCGGGAAACCGATGGGTCGGATCGAAGCGCCGGTATTCCTGGTTCGTGACCTCGTGCTGTTGCATCCAGAAGCCCGACACCGTGACTTGGTATGGACGTCCCTGGCCGGGTGCCGCGGCGGAGTCTCCCATCTCGAAGGTGCCTCCCTCGATCCAGATCGGCTTGTTCAGCGAGTCGTTGGCGAGCGCCGGACGGGTGGCAGTGATGGTCCTAGGCATTGGGGCTAGGTTAGTCGCCGCTGCCACAGGCGGCGCGATAGCCATTGCAGGCTCGTCAAGCATCACGTACCAAGTAACAAGAGCGACGATGACTGCGACACCAGCGCCGATGTAGGTGACAGGGCGCAGCCGCGAGGGGGGAAAGGCCGGCGGCTCGGGAGATTCGGGCTTCGGCGTGGGTATGGGCGCGGGCCGGCGATCAGACTCAAGTGGCAGCACCGCTCTCTTTGCCCGTGGGGTGCTAAGTGGCGGCGCAGGGGCCGCGTTGCCCGACGGTGACCCACGGCCAATGCTCAATGCGCCACGAATATGAGCCGTGGCGACACCTACGTCCCGAGTCCCCCAATACGTCTCCAACGCCTTCCGGATCTGCTTCGCGGACGGGCTGTCCGCTGCAAGGGCGCGGATCGCCGCCTTGAGTTCTTCGGTGGAGAGATTCTCGACGTCGTCCTCGCCGAGCAACTCACGAAGCGTCCGTCGGTCGGCGTCGAGTTGCGCCGCGATTGCAGCCGCCTCCGCGACCTTTCGCTCCTCGTCTTCAATGCGCCGGTGCACCGCCTTGGCATTCACCGAGAGCGCGAAGGCGCCGCTGGTGTCGGACTTGAGGCGCGGCGTTTGTGTCCGTCCAGTGAGCCGCCTCGCGTCGGCCTCCACGTGGGTACACACGTACTGCCAGAGCTCATCACTGGTCACCACACCGCTGCCGTCGGCATCAGCCTCACCGCGCAGTCCGCGCTCGAGCCAGTACGTGAAGGCCCCGTGCCCCACCTCTTCGAGTTCGACCGACTTCTGGTCCCCCTCGGACGAGCAGTACGTGATCGTCCCCGACGCCTGATAGCTCTTGAAAACTTCCTCGACGTCGTGCACGTGGCGTGTGTTGGCATCGGCCGCGCCCGCGTGGCAGCAATCAAGGAAGACGATCTTGCGGCGACACTGGATCTTCCTGAACAGCTCCGCGAAATGGACCGTCGTGGCGTCGAGGAATTCGCTCTGCGCATTGGCCGGCAGCAACCGATGCTCGCCGTCGACCAGCACCGCGTGCCCCGCATAGAAGAACCAGACTTCATCGTCCCGCGTCGCCGACTTTCGCAGCCTCTCCAGTGCGACGCGGATGGCGCTGTCGGTTGCCTGCGCGTCGGTGAGCACGGTGGTGAGCTCGGGCGCGAAGCGACCGCACTCCGGATCGATCATCACGGCGTGAATGGCGCGGGCATCGGCAACGGCCGCCGAGAGGCGCGGAATCCCCGAGTCGTCCCCGTAGGCGTCGATCCCGATGACGAGCCCTAAACGTCGCCCCTCAGGAATGACGCGGGAGACGGTTTGCTTGAAGAAGGCATCGCGGGTGGAACTCATACGGTGTTTGCCGTTGGGAACGGGGACAAGCCGATTCGTTCGCCGCAAACGATGGGATCGAAGCGCGTGTGCGGCAAGCGCGCCGGAGCGCGATGGGCACCCGCGTCGGCGGGCGGCAGTCCAGGCTCGACGTCGGAGCAGGGTCTTTCGGAAGATTCTCTTCGGTGTATGTTCGACCGCGGTCCACCCGCGAACGTTTCCACGTGGCGCGCCGACCCGCCACCCATTCTCTCCCCCAAACAGGACTTTCCCCATGGCTCTCGTTCACACCGCCCTCGCCGATTTCGAGCACGAATTCGCGAACACCCGTCGCATGCTCGAACGCATCCCTGAAGGCCACCTCGACTTCACGCCGCACGCCAAGTCGTGGCCTCTGCGCAAACTCGCTCGCCACCTCACCGACTTCGGTGGCTGGGGCGCCTACACCGTCGCCCACAACGTGCTCGATTTCGCGGAGACGCAGCCCCCTGCACCGCCGATGGAAACGGCCGCCGACTTTCTCAAGGCCTTCGACGAAGGCGTCGCCGCCTTCCGCGCTGCGCTGCCGAGTACCACGGATGAGCAGATGATGGAAACGTGGACCATGAAGAACGGCGACACGGTGATCATGGCGATGCCACGCCTGGCGGTGTTTCGGGGGATGATCATCAGCCACATGATCCACCATCGCGCCCAGCTCACGATTTATTACCGGCTGCTCGACGTGCCCGTGCCCGGATTGTATGGTCCGAGTGCCGATGAACAGTAGACCGATTCCTTTTGCATGACCGGAGCGCCGCGATGACCCGCACCACCACTCATTCCCTGACTGGTGCCGTCATCGCGGCGCTTGTTGCTTCGAATGCCTGCCTACCGCGCCTGGCGCACGCGCAAACAGCCGCACGCGACGACGCCGTTGCAGCCACGGTCGCCGCATGGCTGCATCTCGACGCGCCGCCGGGTGGGGAGTCGCGCGCGATTGCGGCGTTGCGCACCACGTTGCCGCAGTGGACGGCCGACGGATTTGGCAATCTGATTCGGCGCGTTGGTGTGGGATCGCCGAGGCGTGTGGTGGCCTGCGCGATGGATGTGCCGGAGTTCGTCGTCAGTCAGATCACGAGTGACGGTTACGTGCGACTGCATCACACCGGCACACCGTCGCATGTGCTGTGGGATCAGTTCCATGAAGCACAGCAGGTGCGCATTCTGACGCGCGGCGGTGATGTGCCGGCCGTGGTCGGGGTCGCGAACGGACACTTTGCGCGCCAACATCGCGGAGACACTGCGGTCGTTGGCGTCGATCAACTGTGGGTCGACCTTGGTGTTCAGACGCGTGCGCAGGCTGAATCACTCGGCGTGTCGTTGCTCGATCCCGTCGTCGCCGATCGTCCGCTCTGGACATACGAGGGATATGCCGCCGGACCGGGCGCCGGTGCCCGCGCGGGTTGCGCCGCAGTTGCAGCTGCGGCGTCGGCACGGGTCGCATCAGGTCAGACGATCTTTGTGTTGTCGTCGCAGCGCAGCTTCGGTTGGGTTGGACTGGGTGCAGTGATCGCGCGCTGGGGCCCCGTCGATCAGATCACGATGCTCGATGAAGGACGCGCGACCGGTGCGTCGACGATGGTGCCCGCGTCGCGACTTGGTGCGCAGCGAAAAGCAGGACTCGGCCGAGTGGTGAAGAGCGACAGTGTGCGCATCATCAATCCGCGCGTGCGATTTGCCGGGTCGCTGGTCGAGTCAATTCACGCCAGTGATGCGCGTGCGCTCTTGGCAGCGGCACTGCGCGCCGGCGGTGCAGACACGAGCTACAACGTGTGGATCACGCCGCCTGCGGACACGGTGCGCACGCGCGTTGCGCGACGCGACAAGCATGAAGCCGCCGAGCGCACCTTTTCGCAGATCGCGGACCTGCCAGGAGTACCGGGACACGAATTTCGTGTGCGTGATGCGATCACGGCGCTGTTGCCCGCGTGGGCGAAAGCCGTTGCGGTTACTGACACGGCGGGGAATCTCATCGTTGGCGTTGGCCCCGAGCGCGATTCGGTCGCGTTCATTGCGCACATGGATGAAGTGTCGTTCGAAGTCGAAGGTATTGCCGCGGACGGCACCGTGCGGCTTGGTCGACGTGGTGGTGTGGTCGCGACGGCGTGGGAGGGGCAGCCGGCGATGCTCCACTTTGATCGCGATGCGAACGGTCAAGTCGCGCCATCGATGCGCGGCGCATTTGTCCCCCGCGACTCTGCGCGTACCAAACCCATCACGGCGAACACGGCGTGGTTTGGCACCGATTCAGCGGGACTCGTCGCGCGTGGTGTGCACATCGGCATGGGTGTCACTGCGTACAAGCGCGCGACGCGACTCGCAGGCACTCGGGTGACCGGGCGCGGCAGCGACGATCGTACTGGGTCGACGGCTCTGTTGCTTGCGCTGCAGCGCATCGATCCCAAGACGCTCAACCATCGCGTGATCTTTGTCTGGTCGACACGTGAAGAAGGCGGGCTGTTTGGTGCGAGTGCGTTTGGCGCCGATCACGGGCGGTGGCTGCTGCGCGTCTACAGCATCGACACGTTTGTTTCGTCGGACACGCCGCTGGAGGAGCCGATGTTTGCCTACGCACCGCTTGGGAATGGCGCGGTGCTGCGCGGATTGGACGATGGCTCGATCGTGCCGCCGGCCGAACGTGATCGCATTCTGCGCATTGCAAAAACGAATGGCATTCCGATCCAGCTCGGCACGACACACGGTTCGACAGACGGATCGTCGATTGCGCCGTTTGGTGCACCCAACGTTGGCCTCTCATGGCCCGGACGCTATTCGCATTCGCCGGGCGAAGTGCTCGACCTGCGCGATGTCGATGCGCTGATCCGATTGATCACCGCCGTCGCAATCGCTCGCTGACGCGAATTGAATGGTCCGAAAAATGAAGCGCCCGACCGTCGAGTCTCGACGATCGGGCGGTAGGCTTCACTCGACTTCGCTTACCGGATACTGAGCGAATCAGACGGCGGCACCGGTGGCCGCTGGTCGCCGTTCACGTCGGGCTCCATGGGTGGACCATGCCGGCCCATGGCGGGTCGCATTGGAGCCTGTCCGTTTGGCCCCGTATCGCCGGGACCCACGCCGGGACCCATTCCGTGTCCCATCATCCCCGGCCCCATGCCGGGTCCCATGCCTCGACCGGGCGCGCCCATTCGACCGCGGCGACCTCCGGGTGCGAAGCCCTGCCCTCCCATGCCCGGACGCATCTGCATGCGCTGCTTCATCCCCTGCTTCATGCCATCACGCATCCGCTCACGCATCATGCCGCGCATGTTGTCGAGCTTCGTTTTCTGCGTTGAAGTGAGCACGTTGCGCACATCCTGGCGTTCCTTGAGCCGTGCGATCTGTTCATCGTTGCGCAGACGGCTCATCTTGTCGAGCGCCGCGCGAGCCTTGGTGAGATCACCGTCGCCCTGCGTCGCTTCAAGCATGTCAGCGCGTGCACGCAGCAGATCGGCTTCGTTGAGTTTCGGATGCGGCGCATTGCGCAGCGCTTCCAATTTCTTGACCTGATCGTCCGTCAGTTCGAGCTGCGCCTGCATAGCGATGAGCATACCGGCCCCACCACCACCCCAGCCGAACTCGCCACCGTGAGCGCCTGGCGCGCCACGGCCACCCCGACCCCGCGGAGCGCCTGGTGGAGCCGCCTGCCGCTGCGGTGTTGGAGCACTCGCTGCGGGACGAGATGGTGCCTGACGTGCTGGCGGCGTTGGTGGTTGCTGCGCGAATGCCATCGATGATGTGACTGCGCTCGCGATCAGCGCAATCGAGTATCGCGTAAGAACATTTCGCATTGCTGCGCCTCGTTTGATGTGTCGCATATCTACCGTCCATGATGTTAGGGCGCGGTCACTTCTTCAGGCATGCGCTTCGTGTTGTTCGACGCCGCGAGCCGGACGGTGTTAAGGCAACATTTGTCCGCCTTCGTCAAACGCACGTTCAAAGTGCGAACCAGCGTGCCGCGCGCCGCGTTCATCACCGTCAGCTGTGTCGTCGTCCCCACATCGGTCCCGACGTCCCAACGTCGGAGCCGAGCACCGCGTCACGGGGTAGACGCCCCGTGTGCCGCGATGCACTGTGGTCGTCCGCCCCCCGGAAGTCCGGCAGCGCGCCGGGCTTCAGTTCCGTACCGCTTCGACCGACGCACTCTGGACTCTGTGGGATCAGCACTCGACTCCGTCGTTGCGTTTCTCTTCAAGTATCCCGCGCGGATGTTTGCTCGCGGAGATCTTGTTGTCGCGCCCGTCGTGCCCGCACTCATCATTGGCAGCGCTGCACTGCTCGCACTGCTGTTCGTGACGTTTGCGTACTGGCGCGTGCGCACGCTGCGTCCACTCGACCGCATGATACTCGGCGCGTTGCGTGCGGCCGCGCTGCTGCTGGTCATCGGATGCCTGCTGCGTCCGGGATTGGTGATCGCATCCGCGGTGCCTCAGCGCAACGTGCTCGCGGTATTGATCGACGATTCGCGCAGCATGCGCATTCACGATGTCGGCGACACGACACGATTGGCGGCGACGCAACATGTCTTCGATGACACAAGCACGCTTACCAAAAAACTCGGCGAACGGTTTGCGATCCGTCGTTTCCGGTTCGCGTCGCATGCATCACCACTTGCCAGCGCGGGTGGTTTGAATGGCAGCGGCACGCAGTCGGACCTCGCGCAGTCGCTCGATGATGTGCGCGAGGAGTTGTCGGGAATGCCGCTCGCGGGTGTGGTGCTCGTCTCCGATGGCGCAGATAATGGACACACGACATACGATGACGCGCTGCTCGCACTGAGAGCCCGCCGCGTTCCCGTCTATACAGTTGGTGTCGGCAGTGAACGCTTTACGCGAGACCTCGCCGTCGAGCGCGTAAACGCGCCGACGCACGCACTCGCTGGCGCAACGATGCTCGTCGAAGCGGATGTGCGGGTGCGCGGGATAGGCAAGGACAAGGCAACGGTTGTCGTTGAAGCCGACGGGCGTGTCGTTGCAACCGAATTGGTGAACGCGCCGGAAAAGGGAGACGTCGCGCATGTGCGGTTGCGTGTGCCACCGATGGCGCCGGGCACCTATCGGCTTGGGGTGCGCGCGCGTCCGCTCCCCAATGAAATTGTGATCGAGAACAACGAGTGGCAGTCGAGTCTCGACGTGCGTGCCGGCCCCGAGCGCGTGCTGTACGTCGAAGGCGAGCCACGCCCGGAGTTTGCATTTTTGCGTCGCGCCGTCGCCGGCGACAGTGGCCTTCAGGTTGTTGGCTTGATGCGCAGCGCCGAGCACAAGTTTCTGCGACTTGGTGTGCGCGACAGTCTGGAACTACTCGGCGGCTTTCCGACCACACGCGAAGAACTGTTTCAGTATCGCGCGTTGATCATCGGCAGTATCGAAGCGTCGTTCTTCAGTGCCGATCAGTTGCGCATGATCGCCGATTTCGTGAACAAGCGCGGTGGTGGCTTGCTCGTACTCGGCGGACGCGCATCACTCTCTGAAGGCGGTTTCGCCGACACACCGCTTGCCGACGTTCTGCCTATCACGCTGTCGCGCGGGCAGATCAACGAAGAAGGCGCCGCGACTTCGCTCAAGATTCGTCCGACGCGATCCGGTGAAGCGCTGGCCGCGCTGCAACTCGGTGCAACAGCTGGAACGTCAAAGAAGCAGTGGGATTCACTCCCGACACTGACGACAGTGAATCGCCCGGGAACGTTGCGCGCTGGCGCGACGCTGTTGCTCGCCGGTGCGGCAGAAGGCGGTCGCGCTGACATTCCTGTGCTCGCGTGGCAGCGATACGGACGCGGCATGAGTGCAGTGTTCGCTGTGCAGGACGCGTGGCAGTGGCGCATGAACGCGACGATGGCCGTCGACAACGACACACATCAAACGTTCTGGCGTCAGATGGTTCGTTGGCTGGTGGACGATGCACCGCAGCCAATGGAAATCGCGGCTACGCCGGCGCGTGTTGCGCCGGGTGAATCGGTGACGCTACGCGCGCATGTCGCGGATGGACTGTATGCTGATGTCAACGATGCAGCGGTGACGGCGGTGGTGACATCGCCAACCGGCAACACGCTCACCGTGCCGCTCGAGTGGTCGCTGCGCGAAGACGGTTCGTACTCGGGATCGTTCGTTGCGACCGATTCGGGGCGCTATACAATCGAAGCAACCGCCCGGCGTGCACGAGGTCGTGATTCTGTGGAGACGGTGAAGGCGACGTTACTCGTCGACGATCATGGTGCGGACATGGCGCAAGCGGAGTTGCGCGTGCCGTTGCTCAAGCGCATCGCCGACGAAACGGGTGGCAAGTACTATCCGCTCGACGCCGCGAAGCAGCTGGCCGACGACGCGATTTACACCGAAAGTGGTGTGACCGTCCGCGAAGCGAAGGACCTGTGGGATATGCCTGCTGTGTTCCTGCTGCTCGCACTTTTGCTGGGTGCCGAGTGGGGCTACCGCCGCTGGCGGGGGCTCCCATGACGATGCGCACGTTGCTTTCGGCGGGTGTGCGTATCGCCCTCGCTACGGCGGGCGTGTTGTGCGCTGCGTCAATCGCGATGGCGCAACGCACGCATGTGCTGATCGTGGAGGGGCTCTCTGGCGATCCCGTTTTCAGGAAGACGTTTGACAGCGCGGCGGCAACCATTCGTTCGACCGCAAAGTCGAAATGGAATGTCGCCGACTCCAGTTTGATCGTGCTCACCGAAGATTCAGTCGGCACGGGCCCTCAGCGTGCGCGCTCGACACGCGCCGCGGTTGAAGCGGCATTCCTGTCGCTGTCCAAACGCGTTCAGCCGAACGACGTGCTGCTGGTTGTATTGATGGGGCATGGCAGTGGCGAAGGGCCGTCGTCAAAAGTGAACCTACCGGGCCCTGACCCCACTGCGGCCAACTACGCAACGTGGATTGCCGGCTTTGGTCGCCAGACCGTGGTGTTCGTGAACACGGCGAGTGGCAGTGGTGATTTCCTGCCTGTGGTATCGGGGAGTGGGCGCGTCATCGTGACTTCTACGCGAAATGCGATGGAGCGAAACGAGACTGTATTTCTGCAGCACTTCGCCAAGGGAATCACCAGCGACGAAGCGGACGCCGACAAGGATGGCCGCATCTCGGTGCTCGAGGCCTATCGCTACGCGACCAAAGAAGTGTCACGCACGTATGAGTCGACGGGGCGCATGCAGACCGAGCACGCGCAGTTGAGCGATTCGGTGTTGGCGCGCACGATCGCATTCGGTGGTGCGGCCGCGTCGAGCGATCCGCGCATCGCCGCCCTCGCCGCGGAACGACGGGCGCTCGAAGCTGAAGTCGCACTGCTGCGCAGCAAGAAAGCGACGATGAGCGCCACAGAATACGACAAGGAACTGGAGCGGCTGTTGCTCGCGATCGCTGAAAAGACGCAAGCGATCAAAGCATTGGGCGGTGCCAGGTGATCCGCAAACGCATCGTACCGCTTGCCCTGTTCAGCGTCGCCTGTCTCGGGTGGCGGGAGCAGGACCCGCGCGCCGAAGTGCACCGGCTCGTTGACGCAGGGCAATACGCTGACGCAGAACGTGTCGCTCGCGCTGGTGGTGCACCGCTATCAGTCGTGCTCGGCAACGTGCTCGTGATTCGAGGAAAGCTCGGCGAGGCCGAGTCGACGTTTACTCGTGCAATCGCAGCGCGCGCGCCGGAACGTTTGTCTGCAGAGGCGGCGCTCGCCGAGCTGGCCGAACGTCGGGGAGATCACGCTGCGGCGTCGGCACGCGCACGAAGCATTGCAGCGGCATACAACAGTGCGAGCGCTCCATCCAACAGTGACCACGTGGCTGCGGGTCGCGCGTTTGTGCTGCTGGTGTCTGGCGATGCATCTGCAGCGCGTCGTGCCCTCGCTGCGTTTGATGCCGCGACTGCCGCCGACTCGAACAATCTCGAAGCGCAACGTCGAACGGGCGACCTGTTTCTCGCGCGCCACGGCAATGAGGACGCGCGCCAGTCGTATCAGGCTGTGCTGCGTCGGGCGCCGAACGATGCACGTGCCATCATGGGGCTCGCTTTCGTTGAGGACTTTGAAGGCAAAAGCACGGCACTCACGACAATCCGTCGCAGTCTTGCGATCAATCCGCAGCTGAGTGAGGCACTGGCCTTCTCTGCACGGTTGCATCTCGAAAGCGAGCAGTACGATTCGGCGCGAGTCTATGCACAGCGCGCGCTCACCAGCGACACGGCATCGGTGCAGGCGTGGGCGTTGCTGGGGGCGACAGCATTCCTTACGGGCGATTCGGCGACACTTCGTGCGGCGAGAGCCAGCGCTACTGCGCTCCAACCAAAGCCGGCAGACTTTTATACTGAGCTGGCTGAAGCGTCGATCCGCCAACGCCGCTACGCAAACGCGAACGTGCTGGCGCAGCAGGCCGTCGCGCTCGACTCCAGTTCGATCCGCGCGCTGACGGTGCTCGGCGCCAATCAGCTGCGCCTCGGTCAGATGGCGGAGGGTCACGCAACGCTCGATCGCGCGTTCAAGCTCGACGCGTCCGACGCGCGCACCAAGAACACGCTGGACCTGCTCGACCTGATGAAGTCGTATCGCACGATCGACACGGGCCGCTTTCGCATCGTCGCGCCGGCGAAAGAAGCCGATTTGCTCGCGCTCTACATCGTGCCGCTGCTGGAACGTGCGTTCGACTCGCTGGCTGTGCGTTACGGATACAAACCGCCAACACCGATTCGTATCGAGTTCTTTGAGCGCTCCGCCGACTTCTCGGTGCGCACCCTCGGTGCAGTTGGCCTGGGTGCGCTCGGCGTGAGTTTTGGCAGCCTGCTGGCGATGGACGCACCGAGTGCGCGTGAACGGGGCACGTTCAACTGGGGCTCCACTGCGTGGCACGAACTGACGCACGCATTCACCCTCGGTGCGTCGGAGCATCGTGTGCCGAGGTGGCTGTCGGAGGGGATGTCGGTACTGGAAGAGCGTCGAGCGAGCGCAGGATGGGGCGCATCGGCGACCGTGTCCTTTGTGGGTGCGCTGGGCGCGGGCGTGCTGCGTCCGATGAGTCAGTTGAACGACGGCTTTCTGCATCCGCGATTCCCTGAAGAAACACAGTTCGCGTACTACCAGGCTTCGTTGTTCTGCGAGATGGTTGAGCAGACGAAAGGCGCAAAGGCACTGCCCGCGATGTTGATGGCCTATCGTGACGGCTTCGACACTCCTGCCGTGTTTCAGCGGGTACTCGGCGTGAGCGCGGCGCAGGTGGATGCACAGTTTGACGCGTGGATGCGTGCACGTTTTGCGGTGCCGTTGCGTGGGCTCGCGAGTAAGGATACGGCCTCAGAGAAGCGCGGCGCAGCGTTGTCGGCGGTGATGCAACGCGCCATGGGCGAGATGTCGCGCAATCAGAAAGATTCGGCGCAGCGTTCGTTGGAGCAGGCGCGTGCGATGTTTCCGGAATACGGTGGTGATGACGGGCCGTCGTGGTTTCTTGCACTGCTCGCACGCGATCGTGGGGACACCGTGTCGGCGATCCGGAGCGTGAGTGAGGTGACAACGCGCAACGAGACGGCGTGGGATGCGAATCTGCTCGAATCCGACTTGCGCGAGAAACGGGGCGACGTACCTGGTGCGCTTGCTGCATTGGAGCGACTGATCTGGATTTCGCCGTACGACCCCGCCGTTCATGTACGTATTGCGCAGCTGTCGGCGTCGCGTGGTGACTTTGCACGAGGCGTGCGCGAACGGCGTGCGATGATCGCGTTGCATCCGACCGATGAATTGGATGCGCGTTACGAATTGGCCAAGGCGCTCGCTGCAGCCGGTGATGTGAGTAGTGCGCGTCGCGAGCTACTGTCGGTGCTGGAGCAGGCGCCGTCATTTGAAAAGGCACAGGCGTTGCTGCTCGAGTTGCGAGCGAAGAAGAGTCCGGGAGGCGTGCAATGATGTCGCGACATCGAAATCGAATACTGAGAGTGGTCGCGTTGTCTGCTGTTGTTATCGCCTCGGCCGTTGCGATCGTGAGCGATGCGGTCGCGCAGGGCGGTCGCGGACGAGGACGCACGCCGGAATTTCTGCCCAACTCGCCGTACGACGGCCGCTATACGTTTGCGCGTCTCAAGTACGATATCCCGATGGGTGGCGGCGGCTTTCGCGGCGTCGACATCAAGTGGAGCCACGACTATCCGCGCGGCGAAACGCATTTCACCAAAATCATCAGTGAGCTGTCGACCGTTCGCGTTCGCGGCAACATCAGCAACATTTTAGCCGTAGATGATCCAGAGTTGACGAAGTATCCGGTATCGTACATGTGCGAGCCAGGGTTCTGGCGGCCAAATGACAAGGAAGTGGTGGCGTTCCGCAATTATCTGCTCAAGGGCGGGTTCGTGATCTTCGACGATTTCGCCGGCGAGCACTGGCTCAACTTCGAATCACAGATGCTCAAGGTCTTTCCGAAGCTGCGGCCGATTGTGCTCACCCTCGATCATCCGATCTTCGATTCGTTCTACCGCATCAAGTCGCTGGACTACGAACATCCGTATTACCGCGGGCTGCGATCGGTGTTCTACGGGTATTTCGAAGACAACGATCCGAAGAAGCGCATGTTGGCGATCGCGAACTACAACAACGACATGTCGGAATACTGGGAATTCAGCGACGAAGGAATGTTTCCCATCGACATGTCGAACGAAGCGTACAAGATCGGCGTGAACTACATCATCTACGCGCTCACCCGCTGACTCGAGGATCCGCTTGACCGCTACCCCGTCTCCAGAAACCGGCCGTCCTGCCGGCCTTCCCGCTGTATCCTCGCTCGATGGGCTCGATGAAGGCGCTCTCGCCGATCGGCTGCAGGGCGCAGGCGACCGCATCACGAGCGAGCTGCGCAAAGTGATCGTCGGGCAGGAGGCTGTTGTCGAGCAAGCATTGATCGCCCTCTTCTCCGGCGGCAACTGTCTGCTGGTCGGTGTGCCGGGTCTCGCGAAAACGCTGCTGATCTCCACGTTGGCGCGCGCGCTCGACCTGCGTTTTTCGCGCATTCAGTTCACGCCCGATCTCATGCCGTCGGACGTGACGGGAACTGACGTAATTCAGGATGACCCGAAGACGGGACAACGTCGCCTGTCGTTCATGCCGGGCCCCGTGTTCACGAACGTTTTGCTCGCCGACGAAATCAATCGCACGCCGCCCAAGACGCAGGCCGCGCTGCTTGAAGCGATGCAGGAACGTCGCGTGACGGTGCAAGGGCGTACCTACGAACTCGATCCACCGTTCTTTGTCTTTGCGACGCAGAACCCGATCGAACTTGAAGGCACGTATCCACTTCCGGAAGCGCAGCTCGATCGCTTCATGATGGAAGTGATGCTCGACTATCTCCCCGAAGAAGACGAAGTGAATGTCGTAAAGTCGACGACGTCACTCCCGCCGAGTGCGGTGCAGCCCGTCGTATCGAAAGAAGAGATTCTGGCGTTTCAACGCGTTGTGCGACGACTGCCGATTGCCGATGCCGTGACGCGGTACGCCGTCAAGCTTGTGCGACTGAGTCGGCCCGATGCGAACGCGCCGGACTTCATCAAGCAGTGGGTGTCGTATGGCGCGAGTGTGCGCGCGGCGCAGGCATTGGTGTTGGGCGCGAAAGCGCGCGCGCTGTTGCAGGGGCGCGCGAGTCCGGGGTTTGAAGATGTACGCGCACTCGCTCGGCCCGTGCTGCGTCATCGCGTGCTCGTGAATTTTCAGGCGCAGTCGGAAAAGGTGACGACAGACAATTTGATCGGCAAGCTGCTCGACGCGGCACCGCTGCCACGCTCCGCGCTCTGATCGGAACTCACCGATGCCTGCTGCTCCTGCGTCATTTCTTGATCCGGCAATGCTGGCCCGCATCTCCGACCTCGCGTTGTTGGCGCGCACGGTTGTGGATGGATTCATGCATGGGCATCATCGATCGCTGCGAAAAGGCGCGTCGATGGATTTCGCTGAGCATCGCTCGTATCAGCCGGGTGATGATCTGCGGCGGATCGATTGGCGAGTGTACGGCCGCACCGATCGGTTCTACATCAAAGAGTATGATGCAGACACGAATGCGAGTGTGATCTTCGCGCTCGACTCGTCCGGCAGTATGGACTTTGGCAGTGGCGCGGTCACCAAGTTCGACTACGGTCGATTTCTTGTGGCGTCGTTGGCGTGGTTGTCACAGCATCAGGGCGACCGCGTCGGACTGGCGACGTTTGTCGGCGATCTCGTTGACGTGGTGCCGCCGTCGGTGCGACATCTGCAGCTGTTATTGCACACGTTGGCGCGGGCGAAGAGCAAAGGGACGAGTCAGTTGGTGAACGCCATCGACCGACTTGGGCTCATGACGACACGCGCCGGCATCGTCGTGCTGGTGAGTGATTGTTACGAGTCTCCCGAAGCGCTTGGTCGTGCGGTCGACGCGCTGCGCATGCGCGGCCACGACGTGATCGTGTTTCACCTCGTTGACCCCGCCGAGCGCGATTTGCCCGGCGATATTCCCGCGACGTTTGAGGATGCGGAGAGTGGCGAGCTGTTGCCGCTCCGTCCGGGTGATCTGAGAACCAAGTATCAGTCGTTGGTTGCGGCCCATCATCTCGCACTGTCAAAGCGTATCGCAGCGGCGGGCGCAGACTACGTGCGTGTCGATACGGATCAACCGCTCGATCGGGCGCTACATGCGTACCTCGATTCGCGGTTGTCGCGGAGTCGGGTGCGGTGATGGGAATCGGATTTCTCTTTCCGGCGTTTCTCGCGGGATTGGCGGCGCTCGCCATTCCGCTCTTTGTCCATCTGCGACATAAGGACAAAGAGAAGCCCTACAAGTTTCCGTCGCTGATGTTTCTCGCACAGTTGCCCATTCGGACCTCGCAACGGCAGCGCATCACCGATTGGCCGCTGTTGCTGCTGCGCGCGCTGGCAGTGGCGCTGCTGGTATTTGCGTTCGCGCGACCCGTGTTCACGAAACAGTCGATAGTGAGCAGCGACTCACGCGCGAAAGCGGTGGTCATTTTGCTCGACCGCTCGATGAGCATGGGGCACACTTCCGTGTGGCCAGCAGCGATCGATTCAGCGAAGACGATCATCGCCGGGCTCGCGGCGCGCGATCGCGTTGGCATTGTCTTCTTCGACGATGCGGCGGAAGTCGCACAGCGATTGACCGAGGACAAAGCTGCGGCGACTGCGGTCTTGGCAAGCGCCAAGCCAATGCCACGCGGAACGCGATTTGCGCCGGCTATGCGCACAGCACGGCAGATGTTGCTCGATGCGCCATATTCGGCGGCCGAGATTGTGCTGATCTCCGATCTGCAACGTGCGGGAACGTCGGGAATCGCTGGTATCGATCTCCCGGCCGGCGTGCAGCTGCGCGGTGTGAGCGTGGGTGCAAAGGATCGTGGCAACAGCGCGGTGCGTGCAGTCGAAGCGTCGCGCATCAGCGATGGGACCAGGACGATGCTGGCCGTCAAAGCGCGCGTATCGTCTCGCGAACTGACTACGGCGCGCACGGTGAAAGCGTCGCTGACACTCAATGGACGCGACGCAGGTACGCAGACAGTGTCGCTGCCGATGAGCGGCGAGACCGTGATCACCTTCAATCCCGTGGTCGCCGTCGCCGATCAGGTGAGCGGCACGGTTGCGCTCGAAAGTGATGCACTCACAGCCGACGACGCGTTCTTTTTCGTTGTGCCCCGCGAAGACCCACTGCGCGTGGCGCTCGTCCTGCCCGATGACGCGACCAATCAAGAGACGCTCTTTCTCGACCGTGCGCTCTCGATCGGACGCACTCCCGAAATTCGTCTCGAACGGACTACCGTTGCGTCGCTCAATGCGAATTTGCTGCGCGATGCCGCGGTCGTGCTGCTCTGGGACGTGGCACCGACAACGAGTGGCGCCCCATTGCTTGAGACGTACACAAAGAACGGCGGTGGTGTCATTGTCGCCGCGGGCCGTCGACTTGGCGCGCGCAGCAGTGCCTCGACGATCATACCGGCGCGCGTGACTGGCATGGCCGATCGGCTTGCCGATCGTGGCGGTACGCTGACGCAGCTGCGCCTCGAACACGCGCTGTTCGCGCCCTTCCGTGCCACACCTGACGCGCTTGGCGGCGCACGCTTTCTGCGCTATCCACGACTCGATGCGGCAACTGGAACTGAAGTGCTCGCGCGGTTCGACGATGCGCTTCCCGCGATCATCGAGCGCAAGATCGGCGGCGGACGGATCGTGATGGTGGCCGCGCCGCTCGACGCGCAGAATGGCGACCTTCCGTTGCAGCCGGCCTTTCTGCCGTTTGTGCGGCAGCTGGTGCTACACACCTCAGGTCGCGATGCGGTGCCGTTGTGGCGCACCACGGCTGAAAGCTGGTTGGTTCCCGAGACGTTGAAGGATCCGGTCGTGCGCGCGCCAAACGATGAGCTGCTTCGTCCCAAACGCGATTCACTCGGCAGCGCAGTGCCGTTGGCCGATGCGGGACTGTATTCGGCGTATGCGGGTTCGGTGACTGGCGCGCCTGGCGCGTTCGCCGCCGTGAATGCGCCGTCGACCGAGTCTGATCTGACGCCGATTGACCCCAAGGAGTTGCTGCTGGGTGTGCGCGAGAGTGAGCGCGCCGCAGTCACGAGTGGTGCGCCGCCGACTGCCGACGAGCTCGAGCGTCGACAGAATGGATGGCGTTTGCTGTTGATCGTTGTCGCGCTCGCGCTCTTGAGCGAGACTTTTATGTCCACACGCGGCTGGCGGGCAGTTGCCAGACGGTATCGACCGGTTACTCCGGAACGGAGCGCGCCATGAGCCCCGATCGTGAGCTGCTCACTACGCTGGCGGCGTTACGGCGCCAATGGCGGCAACGTATCCTGCTCGAATCGCTGGTCTGGATCGGCGGCGCGGTGCTCGTTGCGATTTTGGTGTCGATGGCGTTGCTGCGTTTCGGCGATGCCAGCACCACTCCGGTAATGGCGCGAAGCTTCGGCTACGCGCTCATCCTCGTTGCAGTCTTCCGATTCCTTGTGTTGCCGATGGTGCGACGCCCGGACGATGAACGGTTCGCCCTGTATGTCGAAGAGCGCGCGCCGCAGTTGCGTCAGGCGCTGCTGTCGGCGGTACAGGAGGCGCACACGCCGGAAGCAGAACGCTCGTCCGGGCCGCTGGCGCGTCGACTGTTCACGCGCGCGATCGCCGCCATTCGTCCGTTGCAGGAGCGCGCGGCGTTGGAACGTCCGCGGATGGTACGTGCGGTGCAGACGCTGGGAGGGCTCGCCGTCGTTGGCGCTGCGCTTTTCTTTTTGGGACCGAATGCGCTTCGCGATGGCGCGCGCCTGCTGTTCGTACCGTTTGGCACT
>JBKJTE010000372.1:0-6917 GCA_046590495.1 Gemmatimonas sp.
ATGGAACGTTCACCGGTCCGCGATGCTACAGTGCGCTCCGGCGGTTCGTTCCGCATGATGCGAGCATGAGCACTCCATTACGGACGGATTAAGAATCCTCAGTCTCCGTCGCGGGCATAGGGACCAGCCGCACATTGAGTGTCGTCAGCGCAGAGCCGTGCGTCCCTTTGAAGAAGCTGTTGTCGCACCCGTTCGCCCATTCACCCAACGACTGCCCGAATGCCGAACTTCCGCTTGCCGCAGCTGTCCGAAACTGTCGACGCCGAAAGCGTGCCTTCGGTAGGCGCCGATGACGCGCGTGTCGAGCACCATCACGAGGACTGCGACGGGTGTGCGATGTTCGACCGGCGCGGGTTCCTGACGCGGGCGTCGTTGCTCTCGCTTGGCGCAATGGTCACAGCCGCCTGCGGCGATGGCGTGATCGGCGGGGCGCTGACGCAGCCCGATCCCACCATCACGCCGTTTCTGGTCGACCCGGCCAAGGTCAAAGCGCTGCAGCAGGTAGGTGGACGTGCCATCGTGTCGCCACCGGACAGCGGCACCGTCCTCGTCGAGAGACTGTCGGCAACGTCGTTCCGCGGCCTTACGCTCGCCTGCCCGCACAAGGGTACGACCGTTGACGTGCTGGCGGACGGTTTCTTGTGCCCCAACCACGCTGCGCGCTTTTCTCGCGACGGCATCTGGCAGGGAGGCCAGCCGACCTCTGATCTGGGTCAGGTCGCGGTCGTGCTGCAGCCCAACGGCACTCTACTGGTTGGCGGCGCGGTCGCACCGCCCATCCCGGCGGCCATCGCGGTTTCGTCGTCCGCGGCCGTGTTCATTGCGAGCACCGTCGCCGCAACGTCGGCAGCGCAAACAGTCGCCGTGAGCAACAGCGGTGGCGGCACGCTTGCCGGACTCGCTTTGGCGCTGGCCTATACCGCGAATCAAGCGACAGGGTGGCTCACGCTTGAACTGAGTGCAGCAACGGCACCGGCCACCGTCACGCTCACGGCCAATCGTGGCGCGCTTCCCGCGGGCATGTACACGGCGACGGTTCGCATTGCGACCAGTGATCCAACCAATGGCAGCTCCACCATCAATGTCTCTCTTATTGTGCAGGACCCGAACGCGCCGCCCGCGCTCCAACTCTCGGCCACCGGGCTAGCCTTCTCCACTTCACGCGGCTTCTCACCCGCACCGCAGACCGTGCAGGTGCTCAATTCCGCTGGCGGTGCGCTGCGCGGGCTGGCGTACACGATCGCGTACGGACCCGGTGCCTCGACGTGGCTGACCACATCGGCGCTGAGCGCTACCACAGTGCCGGCAACGCTGACCGTTCGCCCGGAGTCGTCAACGCTTGCCACGGGCACATACACGGCCGACATCACGGTAACCGCCACCGGTGCCGCGTCTCGGACCATCACGATTACGCTGACGGTCGTTTCTGCGGGGCTTGCGGTCCCCCTCGCCAACTGGCCGGCGCTCGCCAACATCGGCGGCGCCGTCGGTAGTGTTGGCAACGTTGCCGGCGTTGGTGTTGCGGTCGTCCGAACGGGGGCAAACAGCTTTGCCGCTTTCTCGATGCGATGCCCGCACCAGGGCACCACCATCCGCGTCGAGAACTTCAGCAATTCGGGATCTGCGTTCCACTGCCCCAATCACGACGCGCTCTGGAACGCCGCCGGACAGCTGATTCCGGCGTCACGTCAAAATACGTTTTCGCTCACCGCGTTGACCGTCAGCTATGCGGCTGGCGATACGGTGTTGTACGTGTCGTGACGCCGAGTGGGGTGCCGTTGTACGACGTCGTTTGAGCGGCTACGTTACTAGGTTCTCCGTACCCACGCCCAAGTATAGTAGCCATGCCGACTTACGAGTTTCGCTGCCCCGACGGGACCATCATCGAACGCATCTACAAGATCAGTGAGGTTCCGGAGACGATCCCGGCGCCGAACGGAGAAGGTGTTGCCACGCGCATCATCTCGGGCGGAGCCGCGCTGCTCTTCAAGGGGAGTGGCTTCTACATCACCGACTACGGTAAAGACGGCAAAAAAGATCAACGCACTCCGACCGGCGGCGAATCGAAATCGTCGGGCGAAAGCAAGAGCGAAGCCAAGCCGTCGGGCGAAAGCAAGAGCGAATCCAAGCCCGCCGCTGAAAGCAAGCCGGCTCCCAGTCCGCCGTCGTCGAAGCCCGACTGACGTCCTCGCACTCGCCATTCTTCCCACGATCAAACGCTTGTGAATCAGGCTGAAGCTCTGCGCGCTGAAGTTGCGCGTGCGGCGCGCACACTTGGTGCGCCCGAAGACATCGCTCCGATACTCGAACGTCCGCGTGATTCATCCTTCGGCGATTGGGCAACGAATGTCGCGATGACGCTCGCCAAGCCGCTCGGCCGGAAGCCACGCGACATCGCGGAAGCGCTGATCGTCGCGATGGACCTGCCGAGTGTTGGTGTGACCGCAGCGGAGATCGCGGGACCGGGCTTTCTGAATTTCCGGCTTGATCCGGGGTTTCAGGCGAATGGCCTCGTGCAGATCCTCGCCGATCCGGAACAGTGGGGACACAGCGACGTTGGACACGGTGCACCGGTCGTCGTCGAATTCGTGTCCGCAAATCCGACCGGGCCGCTGCATGTCGGCCACGGCCGTCAGGCCGCACTTGGCGATGCTATCAGCACGCTGCTCGAGTGGACCGGCTGGAAGGTCAGTCGCGAGTTCTACTACAACGACGCCGGCGTGCAGATCGCCAACCTCGCGAAGAGTGTGCAGGCGCGCGTGCAGGGCGGTGAGATCCCGGACGGCGGCTATCACGGTGAATACATTCGTGAAATTGCCGCCCGGTATGTCGACGAGACCGCCGACAAAAACGGCAACGATCTCGCGGCAATCCAGGCATTCGCCGTTGCCGCGCTGCGCCGTGAGCAGGATCTCGATATGCAGGCGTTCGGTGTCAAGTTCGACACCTACTATCTCGAGAGTTCGCTCTACACCGATGGCCGAGTCGACAAGACCGTGGGCGCGTTGCAGACGTCGGGCTACACGTACGAGGAAGAAGGTGCCCTCTTTTTGCGCACGACCGACTTCGGTGACGACAAAGATCGTGTGATGAAGAAGAGCGCGGCGAAAGGTGGGGACTATACCTACTTCGTTCCCGACGTCGCCTATCACGTGACCAAATGGGAGCGTGGATATCGTCGCGCGATCGATGTGCAGGGCGCCGACCACCACAGCACGACTACACGCGTGCGTGCAGGATTGCAGGCGCTGAGCGTCGGGATTCCCAAAGGCTATCCTGAATATGTGCTGCACCAGATGGTGACGGTGATGCGGGGCGGCGAAGAGATGAAGATCTCCAAGCGCGCCGGTTCATACGTCACGGTGCGCGACCTGATCGACGAAGTCGGACGCGATGCGGTGCGCTATTTCTACCTCATGCGCAAAGGCGATTCGCAGCTTGTCTTCGATATCGATCTCGCGCGCAGTCAGTCGGAAGAAAATCCGGTCTACTACGTGCAGATGGCACACGCGCGCATGTGCGGCATCTTCCGCGTCGGTGAAATCGACGCCACAACCGTCACCACCGATGGCGTCGATCTCAGTGTGCTTTCCGAGCCCGCCGAACAGGAACTGATCAAGCAACTGCTCGACTTTCCTGCCGTTGTGAGTGGTGCGTCTGAAAATCTTGAACCGCAACGCATCGCTGGCTGGCTCTTCGAGACGGCGCGCGCCGCACACACCTGGTATCACAAGCATCACGTCCTCGGTGAACCCGAGGCGATCACGCGTGCTCGACTCGTTCTTGCTCGCGCCACGCAGCTCGGTCTTGCTTCCGGACTGCGCATCCTCGGACTCTCCGCACCGGAGCGCATGTGACGATCCCCTCGCCCAGCACCGTCCTCGTCGTCGGATCGGTGGCACTCGATTCCGTCGAAACGCCTTTTGGCAGGGCCGATGACGTGCTCGGTGGCTCAGGCACCTTCTTCTCGTCGTCCGCATCGCACTTTGCACCGGTGCAGCTCGTCGGTGTGGTCGGTGACGACTATCCGATCGAAAAGCTCGCGCCACTCGCCGCGCGCGGGGTCGATCTCGCGGGCCTCGAGCAGACCACCGGATCCAGCTTCCGGTGGCGTGGACGGTATCGCCACGATTTGAATTCTGCCGAAACGCTTGAAACGCATCTCGGCGTTTTCTCCAACTTCCGGCCCAAAATCCCCGAACAGTTCCGCGACGCACCATTCGTCTTTTTGGCCAACATCGATCCGCGGCTGCAGTTGCAGGTGCTCGAGCAGGTGAACAAGCCGCGTCTGGTCGCCTGCGACACGATGAACTTCTGGATCGAGTCGCGTCGTCCTGAACTCGTCGAACTGCTCGGCCACGTCGATCTGATCACACTCAACGACGGCGAAGCGCGGCAGCTCACCGAACAGACGAATCTGATCAAGGCTGCACGCTGGATCATGGACAAGGGGCCGAAGTTCGTCCTCATCAAAAAGGGCGAACATGGCGCGTTCATGTTCACGCGCGAAAGCATTTTCTTCGCGCCGGCGTATCCGCTGGAAGATGTTTTCGATCCGACCGGGGCGGGCGATTCATTCGCCGGTGGGTTCATCGGCTATCTCGCATCGACCGGGGACTTGAGTGAGCGCTCGATGCGGCGCGCCGTCGTGGTCGGGTCAGCGATGGGATCGTTTGCCGTTGAAAAGTTTTCGAATGCGCGTCTGATGGAGATCACCCGGGCGGACATCGATGCACGCGTGCACGAGTTCCGCGAACTGGTGGCCTTTGACTCGGAACTGTCGGCGTGACGGTGCCGCCCGACCCGAACGTGTCCCCCTCACGCGCACCCCTCGACTACCGATCGGCCGGCGTCGATATCGGCGCGGCCGAGAATTCAAAGGACCGTCTCGCCAAGCACGTCGCCTCCACGCTCACCGCTGGCGCACGCGGCGCATTTGGTGGCTTTGGCGGCATGTTCAAAGTTCCGGAAGGATATGCGTCGCCGCTGCTCG
The DNA here is from genome assembly GCA_046590495.1 of Gemmatimonas sp. GTDB lineage: Bacteria > Gemmatimonadota > Gemmatimonadetes > Gemmatimonadales > Gemmatimonadaceae > Gemmatimonas. The sequence goes on from JBKJTE010000372.1 coordinate 4,994, forward strand.
TCTCGAGCGCGGATGGCGTGGGCACCAAGATTCGTACGGCGATCGAAAGTGGCCGCAACGACACGATCGGTCATTGTCTCGTCAATCACTGCACAAACGACATCCTCGTGCAGGGCGCCGTGCCGCTCTTCTTCCTCGACTACGTTGCGTTCGGCAAGCTGCTGCCCGACGTCGTCGAAGCCGTCGTCGCCGGAGTAGCCGCCGGCTGTCGTGAAAATGGCGCGGCACTTGTCGGCGGTGAAACGGCTGAAATGCCCGGCGTCTACACGCCACCCGATTACGATCTCGCGGGCTTCATTGTCGGCATCGTTGAAGAATCGCAGGTACTGGGCAGTGCACGCGTGCGTGATGGCGATACTCTCGTCGCGATCGCCAGCAACGGGCTGCACACTAACGGGTATTCGCTCGCCCGTCGGATTGTCAGTGAACGCCTGAAGCTTGGACCGCACGACGTATTCCCCGACGCAAACGGCGCCACTGTCGCGGACGTGCTGTTGCAGGTGCATCGCTCGTATCTCGCGTGTCTGCGTCCCGTGCTCGACCGCATTCACGCGATGGCGCACATCACCGGCGGCGGTCTCCCCGGCAATCTCAATCGTGCGCTGCCCGTCACCCTCGACGCAGCTATCGATACCAATACGTGGACCATTCCGTCCACCTTCCGAGTATTGCAGGAAGCCGGTGACGTGGCGACACCGGAGATGTTCCGCGCATTCAACATGGGCGTGGGCATGGTCGTGATCACGGCACCTGAACATGCGCGTGACATTCGGACGCGTGCCACCGCCTGCGGCTTCGACGCGTGGGAGATCGGACACGTGGTGCCCGGCACCGGCCAGGTGCGATTCAACGGAGAGGTGTTTTGATGCTCAGTCGTCGACGGCACATGCCAGTCCTGGTCGCTGCGCTCGGCGCGATCGCCGCATCCGTTTCCGTCGTCCCTGCGCAGGCTCGGGCACAAACCGGCTGCGTCGTCAGTCCAAGTTCACTTGGCAGTGGCGCAGACGTTTGCCGCAAGGCGAATGACCTGTTCCGGTTTCTGATACCGCAGGTCGGTGTCGCTGTCGCCGGCGGTAACCCGGTGCCGGGTGAAGGCGGCACGATGGGCGGTTTCGGCAAGCGCGCGATTTCATTGCGCGTCATCGGCGTCGACGGTCGACTGCCCAAGAACAGTGTCGCGCTCAATCTCACCGGCCCCGCCGTTGCGAGTGATTTCGGTTCGACGCGCACCGTTGTTCCGCTTCCGGCGGCGGACGCCGCGATCGGTCTCACCAGCGGTATTCCGCTCGGGCTCACCAACATTGGCGGCGTTGATCTGTTGGTTGGCGCAACCATCCTACCCAAAGTTTCCCAGAACGCGTTTCAGCTTGAGCCGAAAGGTTCGGGCGGTGTCGCGCTGTCATACGGGGTGCGCGTCGGCGCACTGCAGGAATCGTCGCTGGTACCCGGCGTCAGTGTGAGTTACATGCGCCGCAAGCTGCCCACGGTTGATCTCGGCTATACCCCTGGTAATGACACGCTGCGCGTGGCGAATACTTCGGTGCGGGTCAACTCCATTCGCATTGTGGCGAGCAAACGTCTTCCGCTGCTCGGTTTCGCCGCGGGCGTTGGCCGCGACGTGATTGAAGGGCGCAGCGAAATCAACGCGGTGGTGAATGAGACCATCGCAGGCAGTGCGCAGCGCGGCACCGTAACGCTGCCTCTCCTCGCCGAAAAGGTCACCCGAAATACCGCCTTCGCGAACCTGTCGGTAAGCATTCTCATCACGCGACTGGTCGCGGAGGTGGGCTGGAGTGCCAAGGGTGACGCGCGCCCCACGCTCAACACCTTTGGTGGACATCAGGCCAACGAAGGATACCGGTACGCGTCGCTCGGTCTCACGACCCGCTTCTAGGCTGCGCGGATGGTGCTCTCGTGAGTGTCA